>CANFLJ010000102.1 GCA_947447815.1 Chitinophagaceae bacterium
TTGGTTTTCTGAGCTTTTACTGGCTAAATAATATTTTCTTTTTTCATAGTTCTGCTAATTTATTCAGTTTGTTTAAACCAGTAAATTCAGCGGTTATTACTACTTCATTTAATTACTATTCTGGTATCATCGCCAATTACTTTTTTATACCAATTATTGCCTTTTATTTAAGGTGGCCTTTAATGGCTTGTATAGTTTCAGGTGCAATAATAAATGTAAAGAAAGATGCTTTTTTGATGGTATTTATGGTGCTTAGTTTTTCTATTTATTTAATATGGCCAACAACGCAAGGTATCAGGTATATACTGCCAGTTATTCCTCTTTGTATTTATTATTTTGCGGTGTTTGTTTATTGGTTGAGTAATATAAGAACACCTAGATATTACAACTTAATATTGATCGTATTAGTATCCTCAATGGCTTTACGAGGAATTAAATTTGTGTATAGCTATTCAAAGCAGGATACCAATGAAGCTAAGACTGCAGAGATGGATAAGATGTATAATTATATTTCGACTAGTGTACCTGCTGATAAAATAATATGCTTTTTCAAACCAAGAGCACTTAGATTATTTACTGGCAGAAATGGTATTGTAGTCGGGGATAGTTTGTTAATGAAATCGCCTGCAGATTATTTGCTACAAAAGGGGTTAGCTTCTAATAACAAAGAATCATTAAAAATGGTATACAATACAGATAATTATTATCTATACCAAATAGTAAGGAGTAAGTAAAAGCAGCGTAAACTGATTAATCTTCAATTACATTGCCACCATTGCAAATGCTTACCAGCTCGTCGTGTATTTTGCCATTAGTAGCTATGATGCCATGCTTGTAAGGATTGTAATAATCGCCTTTTAAGTTGGAAACTTTACCGCCAGCTTCTTCTACTATAATGAAACCTGCTGCGCTATCCCAAGGACTTAATTGATGCTCGTAAAAACCATCAAATCTTCCAGCGGCTACCCAGCACAAATCCATTGCAGCACTACCTAGTCTACGTACAGGAATACCTCTTCTTACCAGTTTGCTAAATACTTCCAATGGTCCGTTTGGCTGATCGATATAGGTATAAGGGAAACCAGTAACCATACTACTATGTAGTACTCTATCTTTTTTGCTTACATATATTCTTTGATCATTTAGGAAAGACCCTACACCTCTTTCGGCAAAATAAAATTCATTTATAAAAGGATTATAAATAGCACCCATAATCATTTTCCCATCTTTTTCAATACCGATACTTACGCAGCAGATTGGGATGCCATTGGCATAGTTTACTGTGCCATCTATTGGGTCTACTATCCATTTGTAAGAGGAGTCTTGCACCATTGCCCCTGTTTCTTCGCTTAATATATAATGATCTGGAAAATCGGCTTTGATAGCAGCGAATATTGCTTCTTCGCTTTTATGGTCTACTTCAGTTACCAGATTGTTCATTCCTTCTTTGTTCGAAATGCTGAAATTGGTATTAAAATATTGTTGCATAATTAAGGCAGCATCCTTTGTTGCCTTCAATAAAGTGTTCTTTAGCATGGCGCAAATGTATGGATTTGAAAAGAGTTTCTGACCATAAATATGGAAATACGTAGTCTCAACACGTATCTTCGCAGCGTATGTTGATGAAAGATGTTTTAGGATTGGAGGAGGTAAAACAACACCTGGTAGAAATGGTGCAGCAGAACCGTTTGAGTCATGCTTTACTATTTTTGGGCAAGGAGGGAAGCGGTGCATTATCGCTCGCTATTTCGTTTGCACAGTATGTAATTTGCCTGCCACCACCTGCTGTAGAAACGGAGGATTTATTTGGAGGAATGACTGCTATGTCTAATCTGCCGCAAGTAAAATCTCCTGATGATATTATTCATCAGCCTGCTTATTCCAAAGCAGATCAACTGGTACACCCTGATTTACATTTTTCTTTTCCTGTTATAACCAGAAAGCCGGGAGAAAAGCCTACCAGTAAAGATTATATGTCGGAATGGCGTGAGTTTGTAAAGGAAAGTCCTTATGCAAATGTGTACGACTGGTTGCAGAAAATAGGTGCAGAGAATAAGCAAGGAAATATTACAGCCGAAGAGTGTAATGATATCATCAGAAAGCTTAGCTTGAAGAGTTTTGAGAGCGAGTATAAGATACTGGTTATGTGGATGCCGGAGTATCTGGGTAAAGAAGGTAACAAGCTTTTGAAACTGATAGAAGAACCACCACCCAATACATTATTTATACTGGTAGCAGAGAAAGAAGAGAATATTATTCCTACTATTCTTAGTCGATGTCAGCTGGTAAAAGTGCCACCTTTAAAGATTGAAGAAATAGAACGTGGGCTGATAGAAAGGAATAATATTAATCCTGAAGCTGCTTATCAGATAGCCTGTATGTGCGAAGGTAATTACCGGGAGGCTTTACAAATGTTGCAACATGCCGATGATGACTGGCAGAATATTTTGAAAGACTGGCTGAATGCTGCAATTCAACAGAATACAACTAATAAATCTAAGATTGTAGATGTTATAAATGGCTTGGGAAGGGAAAAGCAAAAACAGCTAATCAACTATTTTATTCATTTGCTGGAACAAAGTATCCGGGTAAATGTATATGGCGAAGAGAAGGTGTTAAGTCCTGAGAATGAAAAAAGTATCGCCATTAAATTAGATAAGATTACTTCTGTAGAGCAAAGGGAAGCTATTATTAAGGAACTAAATAAAGCGGCTTATTATATTGAAAGAAATGCCAATGGGAAGATGCTGTTTATGTCGCTCACTATTCGTATACATTATATTATAAAACACAAAACTTTGATGGAAGTTAATTAGGCTACTGACCCTATTCATCATAATATTACTTTTGCCGCAATGTTTTCATTAAGAAATTATTTATTATTAATCCTGTTTTGCAGTTGTCAGATTGCTTTTGCGCAGCCAAAAGAATCAGATAATAAGCGCATTTCCAGGCAGGATAGTAACATTGACCCTAGGGTAGATACCCTGAAAACAGCTGTATTTGATTCTGCCCAATTTAAAGATTCTATTGCTGCAGCATTAAAAATAGCGGACTCCTTAAGGACGGATTCTATTCAGAAAGCGATGGCTTTAAGAGCCCTTAAGCATCAAAAGGATACTGCTACTTTTCGCTATTTGTTGAATGAAGCATATTATCCTTTCTTTAAATCTCCTATTAATATGTTTATGCCCGAGCGTAAACCGAATAGTAAGGATATGATATTTTATATTCTTTTGGGGTTGGTAATGATGCTGGCCATTATCAGAATCATATTTACAAAATATATCAGAAACCTGTTTACCCTCTTTTTTCAAACTTCTTTCAGGCAGAATCAGACAAGGGATCAGATGGTGCAGGATAGTATTGCTTCTTTATTAACCAATCTGACATTTGTATTATCAGGAGGGATTTATATTAGCTTAATGACCAATTATTTTGATGCTAATACCCTTAGTTTCAGTACAATGGTTATTTATGGCAGTATAGCTATTACAGTAATTTACCTGTTTAAATACCTGTTTTTATATCTACTTGGGTGGATTTTTAATGTAAAAGCAATGATCCAGTCATACAATTTTGTGGTGTTTTTGCTCTGCAAGATTATTGGCGTTACATTGATACCTTTTCTGTGGTTAATTGCATTTTCTACCGATGGGCTAAAGCAGGTGGCAGTTACTATATCTATCTGTTTATTGATTTTATTATTCATTTACCGCTACATTGTGGGCATTAGTATTGCAAGAAAAGGGATACAGGTCAATGCCTTACATTTTTTCCTTTACCTTTGCTGCGTCGAAGTGTTGCCTTTAATGTTATTGTTCAAGGTATTCAACTTATATATAGGAACAATTTATTGATTTTAATTAAGTGTTTGATTTATGGTTAAAAAAGGAGCTTCAGTTTCAAGTATTACCAAAGAGACCCTAACAATTTTAATTTCACAGCCAAGGCCAGATAGCGAGAAGTCGCCCTATTTTGAGTTGGAAAGAAAACATTCTGTAAAGCTGGTTTTTCATCCCTTCATTAAAATAGAAAGCCTTACTCCAAAAGAATTTCGTGCTCAAAAGATTGTTGTACCAGAATTAACGGGTATTATTTTTACCAGCCGCAATGCTATTGATCAGTATTTTAAGCTGAACGAAGAGATGAGATTGCCTATCAATCAGAATACTAAGTACTTCTGTATATCGGAATCGGTTGCATTGTATCTTCAAAAGTTTATTTTATATAGAAAGAGAAAAGTATTCTTTGGTGCAGATGGTACCAATAAAGGCTTGTTTGATATACTAAATAAATCAAAAGACGATGATAAGTTGCTATATGTGTGTAGCGAAAATCAGCAGGATGCAGAAATTGTAAACTGGTTGACTGCTAATGAAATAGACTTTCGTTTAGGTTTTATGTACAGAACAGTTAGTAATGATATTAAAGAGGTATTTAAGGCAAATAAGTTTGATATCATTTGTTTATTTACCAGAAGTGGGGTAAAATCTTTACAGGACAACTTCCCTAAGTTTAAACAAGGGGCTACTATTATTGGTGCTTTTGGTAATAATACCATTGAGTGTGCCGAAACTGCAGGACTTAAAGTAGGAATTAAGGCGCCAATGCCTAAAAGCCCTAGTATGATTACTGCTCTTGAAAACTATTTGAGTGGGAAGTAAATTTAAGTGACTAAAATAGAAACAAAAAAGCCGATGGATAATTCTATCGGCTTTTTTTATAAATGAAAAGATTCTAAAAACTTCTTCATCTTCTTTTCTCCGGTTCCTTTAAAACGTATTTTTACTTGTATCATTTTCTTCTTAGTTAAATTTTCCACCAGTATATCTCCCATTAAACCAGTTGTAGATATAATATCTTGTAAAGAAATATCTGATGTGTCATAATATTGACCAATAGAATAGGTTTCATCTCCATGATTCAAGCAAAACAAGTTTTTACTTTCTACAATTAGAAATACGGTGCCATCGTTCATTGAATAAATTATTTATTGTGCAAAGGTAACCATAAAATTTAACTTATTAATTGTATATTATAGTTTATTATAAATCGAAAAAATTAAATTAAATTAATAATTGGATTGAAAATTTTAAAATTCAGGTTTCTTATTACACAAAAAAGCTGATTCAACTAGCTAGTTGAATCAGCTTTAAAAGATAGAGATAAAGTAAATATTTTTATTGTGGAATTACTTCTTGCAAAGGAGCCATAATACTACAGCCCGAACTATTGAAAGATAAGACGGTTACATTTAATGGATTACCCTTTACCAGATTATCAAACTGCACTTCACCGGCTTTTTTTATAGCAATATACACCGTATCAGAACCAAGGGTTATCCGGATAAGATCGCCACTTTGGCTAATGGTAGCATCGGCTGGGAAACTCATAAAAACATTTCCATTACCTTTTGAAATTGAATTCTTATCTGAACTAGCCGTAAAACCTCCTTTGGTTCCTTGTGGGATTGCAATATTAAGAGCAGATTGGAAATTATTTTTCGGTTTAGGGTTTGATGTATTTTTTGTAGGAATAAAACCACCTTCCAGGATAAGGGTTTCATCACCGTTACTTATAAAGTTTACGTACCCTGCTGTTTTCTTAAATGCAGCATTCCAAATCTTTACAGTTGTTGTCAATTGTGTTTGCTCCAATGCACCTCCTTTCAAATGAGCGGTGGTGGCCTTAATTAGATTTGCGTTGTATAGTGTAAGAAGAACAATTGTAAAAGGCAAATCGGGAAATTTTTCGCCGTTGGCAGTTAATTGTGCAATTGTATTCGATCCAAAAGTTCCTTTAGCGGAATATCCTAATTTTAAAAAACTTAATGATACTTGTGCGGTGCGTTTCATAATGTTGTTTTTAAATTTTTGATTTAAGAGTGTAAAAATAGCTTTGATATTTGAATAATTCAAATTAAAATAAAAAATAAATTTAAAAAATCAAATTTATAATTACGATATTAATAAGTAATATATCAAATTGAGTCAAATATTATACTTAAACAACATTTATTTAATATTTAATATATATAAATAGCATTTATGTATCAAATAAAATAATTAGATAAAATCAAAAATATATAAAATTAAAAGTGTTTAATAATATTTATAGTTGTCTATGTATTTATCTAAAAAATTTAGAACAATTATTTTGGTGGAATAATTTATAAATAATCGTAAAATAGTTATAAATTATTCATTAAATGCCAAAACATGCAAGAGAAAGTGATTTACCATATGGAGTAGCACAAATACATACAGGTAATTGATAAAAACATGCATGTCTCTTATAATTACATGCACGATCTTGCCTCTACTTGCATGTATTTGGTAAAAAGTTAAAGGTATTTTCCAAAAAGTTTCATGTATTTGTCTGCGAGCTACATGTTTTTGTGCTACTCCATATGGTAATTGTGCTTCTCCGTATGGTGTGGCACTTTTTCTGTATCTTAATGCCATTTCTCATTATTGTATACCACAATAACTATAAGGAGAGGGCGATATTTTAAGTATCGGAGTGGTTAATGATTGTATACTACTATTACACTATATAAGTATTGTATTTGTATTCGCGTTAGGGATGGCAGGGAATATCCTTTGTTTTGTGCCTTACTGACGGGTACCTTGATAAGCAGCATTTAGGCGCAAAACAAAGATAGGAAAAGCCAGCCCGGGCCTGAAAGGCAACGCCATAAATACTAATTTGATAATGTGATGATTTGATAATGTGATAATGGAGAACAAAGACAATTCTCAAATTGGCAAATAAAATGGGAAAGTGTTTTATTGTATTAATTTTATGTAAAATAGTTGTTAGTATTAAAAGTAATCGTAATATTGCGATTAAATAAAACGAATGGGTATCACTAAAGCAGATGATTTTTCGGTAAAAGATAATAGAATTGCTAAGTATGCAAAAGCATTGTCGCATCCTGCCAGAGTGGCTATTATTAACCTGCTGATTAAAAAACAAGCTTGCATTTGTGGCGATATTGTAGAGGAGCTACCATTGTCGCAGAGCACTGTATCGCAGCATTTAAAGGAGCTGAAAGAGGCCGGACTAATAAAAGGGGATATAGATGGGGCTAAAGTTTGTTATTGTATAGATGAGAAAGAATGGGCTATTGCGCAAAAA
>CANFLJ010000103.1 GCA_947447815.1 Chitinophagaceae bacterium
CTTGCTATAATTTAAAAATCGAGCCGCAAAAGTAAGGGAAGAGCGATATTTTCAGTTCTTAAATGTTTGGTATAAAAAAAGCCCGGAAACTCCGGGCTTGTATCTACAATTAAAAATATAAGCTGAATCTACTTGATAGTATATCTTTTAAGGGACTGAATGGTTGATTTTAGTCCATTTTGATCATACGTAATAATCTTGATGATACCAACTCCTTTTGCAGTGTAAATATCCATTCCCTGAACGTTGGAATAGGTGGTTGTAGGAGGGAAAGATGGCAAAATAGCCTGAAAATCAATGTGTGAAACAAATACTTTGTTGTAAGTAACGCCGTTTTCTACATCCGATATACCAGTATATAGTACTTTGCCAATTGCCCTTGTTTGAACAGGGAATCCAGATACCGAAATAATACCACCATCTACAAAACTAAAGTTCCATGTAGTACCTACAGGATCGTTTTCGTTATTGATATGTATGATATTAACCCCTGATACGCTGATATTGCCTAAAGTAGTAGCAAAACTATAAGCAGAGGTTCTTAACTTATATTGATTGCCAGAATGATACTGGAACTGCAATGTAGTATCATAATTTAGAATCTTGAAGGTGTTACCTGCCAGTGTAGTATCTCTACCAGTGGATGTAACCTGTATGCTATCGGTTAATGTGCCAATAGTATCTCTGGTATAATATAACCAGGATGAACCTGCAGAAGATGGCTGATAAGAGGTATCTACTGTATTACCTCCGCTTGTATTATCCTCCGTGGATTTTGCACAGGAAGTAAACATCATAGCTATTAAGACAAATGAGATGAATGATAATGAAGTTTTCATTGTTCTAATTTTTCACAAATTAAATGAATCAAATGGGTTTGACGGCTATTTTAACGAATTATTTATTCTTTATCAATACTGAAACTGGATTTAGGGGACCATCTTTAGTAGTTTGTAATTAAATTTACGTGGTCTATTTGGGTATTATGTGCATTTACCAATCGTAAAACTAATTGAAAATGGGTTGGTTGACTCTTTACCTTTGGATTACTGTGACAACAGAAAAATAGTTTGGTATAACTTTTGTAGTTACCATTTTATACATATTAAATCAAGAGATATGAAAAAGATTATTATAACAACCATGTTGTTTTGCTTGCTAAGCATCACCAATAATTATGCTCAAACTTCCTGGCCACAGAAGATAAATTCTAAAGAGGGCTATAGAATTACTATCTACCAACCACAGTCGGAGAATCTTAGTGATAATATTTATAACGGTAGAGCTGCTTTTTCAGTTATAAATGGCTCTTCAGCTGATCCGGTATTTGGTGTATGCTGGTTTAAAGCTACCCTGAATAATGCTAAAAGCAAACTGGGAGATTTAAGAGATATCAGTATTTATCAACTTAAACTTCCTGATTCTACCCATAAATTCAATATTGATGTAATTAAGAAAGCAATTCAAACGGAATTGCCTGAAAAGAACATACAGTTCGAAATGGCAGAGCTTTCTAAATCTGCACAACAGGAACAAAAAAATAGCCATCCTACTTTAAACAATAATGCACCAAACATTATCTATCGTACCAAACCAAGTACATTAGTAGTACTGGATGGTGAGCCTAAATTTGATCTGGATAAAAAGTTCAATATGGAGAAAATCGTTAATACTCCATCTTTAATAGTAAGAAGTAAAGCAGATAACCTACTGTATTTTTATGGTGGTGGACTATGGTATGCAGCCGCTGATGTAAACAGCAAATGGACTTTTGTGAAATATCTTCCTACTGAAATTCAAAAAGTGGATGATTTAATACATCAGAATACCCAAACCAATGTAAATGACAATGATTATAATAAGGCAACTACCCCTTCGGATGTTATTGTAAGTACTATTCCTACTGAACTTATACAAACAGAAGGAGAAGTATCTTATCAGAATATTGATGCAACTAATTTATTGTATGCGGACAATAGTCTGGATGACATATTTAAAGATATCAATACGCAACAAAATTTTATACTGGTATCTGGAAGATGGTACACAGCATCGTCATTGAATGGTCCATGGACTTTTGTTCCATCTAGCCAATTACCTGCCGACTTTGCTAAAATACCAGAAGGATCTCAGAAAGATGGTGTGTTGGCTAATGTAGCAGGAACCGACGCTGCAAATGATGCAGTGATGAATGCTCAGGTACCTCAGACTGCAAAGATTGACAGAAAAAATACTACCTGCGAAGTAACTTATGACGGCGATCCTACATTTAGTGCTATCAATGGTACCAGTTTGCAGGTTGCAGAAAACAGTAATATTACGGTACTAAAAAGTGGGCATAAATATTATGCTGTAGATAATGGGGTATGGTTTGTAAGTCATTCTGCATTTGGCCCATGGTCTGTATCTTCCGAAAGACCTTATGATGTAGATAATATTCCTGCCGACAATATTGCTTACAGCACCCGTTATGTATATATATATGATACAGATCCTGATTATGTATGGACAGGATATACCCCTGGTTATACCGGTAGCTATATTTACGGTTCTACAGTAGTATGGGGTACCGGATTCTACTATAGTCCATGGTATCGTCATCATTATTATCCACGTCCTTACACCTGGGGTTTTGGTTGTCATTACAATCCATGGACTGGTTGGGGTTTTGGATATAATATGTGGTCCAGTATTGGCTGGGGATGGAACGATGGATATTATGGGGGAGGCTGGTATGGCCCAAGACATTACAGACCTTGTTTTAATAGCTGGGGATACAACGGAGGCTACTATGGATATGGAGATTATTACTGGCGTGGGCCAAGAGTTCAGCACAACAGACCTGCTGGATTTGGTAATAACTATGAGCAACCACATAGAAATGGGGTAAGAAATGTTCAATCACTTAATGGAGCCAATTCTAATAATTTGTATCATCATGTTAGAGGTGCTCAGACAGAAGATGTATATCAACAACCACACAGAAATAATGCAGCCAATGGCGATTTGAATGGCAGACCATTTAGTAATCCTGCTATTCATAATCCAGTAAAAAATATAAAGCAAGTTCCTGTTGCTACTCAGCAAGCTCCACCTTCCAGAATGGATGATGCGCCTGTGACAAATACGCCTCCTGCACCACATAAAGTAAGGGGTAATTATCCAAATACGCAGCCTGCTGCTAACAATAATAACAATAGTAATAATGGAGGAAATAATGGTAGCAATAACAATGGATCACAACAGGATAATCATCCTCCTAAGCCACATTTTACGCCTGCACCTTCGCCACAGCAGACAGCACCGCAAAATGTACCTGTAAGACCAACTTATGCGCCACCAAAGATGAGTCCACCCGCTAATCATAATCCTGCTCCAGCTCCTGCGCATATGCCTTCTGGTAACAATGCTCCCAGAAATGAATCGGGTAGTGATCCTAAAAGGAGAAGAGGTTAATATAAAATAAATTAATGCGAATGCGGATGTTTCTGTAATAAGAGACATCCGCATTTTTATTCGCTCAAACACTTAATTTCGTTGCATTATTTAATGATTATATGACTACTACAGACTTTCAATATAGCGACCATACCAAAAGTATTTTAAACTTACAATTGCCTACAGACCCAAGATGGGTAAACCTTGCCGAAGTAAGTATTGAAGAAATACTGACTGATCATGCTTTTTGCGAACAGAAGGCGGCTACTACCTGCATTTCTATTATACAATGGTATAGCGAAAAGGAGGAGATTGTAAATGCCCTAGCACCCATTGTTACCGAAGAATGGGGGCACTTCAGGCTGGTATTAAATGAAATTCATAAAAGAGGACTTTCGCTTGGTAAAAGAAGAAAGGATGTATATGTAAATCAGTTGTTCGACTTTATTCAAAAGGGTGGTGGAGAAGAAGGTAGAATGCTGGATAGACTTTTATCAATGGCCTTGATAGAAGCCAGAAGTTGTGAACGTTTTAAAAGATTGAGTGAAGGACTGGAGGATGAATACCTTAGAAACTTTTATCGACGTTTTATGGAAAGTGAAGCAGGACATTATACCTTGTTTCTGGAACTAGCCGAACTATATATTCCTAAAGAAAAAGTAAGAAAAAGATTACAGCAATGGCTGGATCATGAAGCTTCGATTATGAAAAACCTGGAACTAAGAGGGGATAGAATACACTAGATAATTAATAATTAAGAATTAAAAATTAAGAATAAATACAACAACAGCGAGATAGGAGACGGGAGTCGGGAGATAGAATAATACAAGTTTCAAGTTGCCAGTTACTAGTAACGTGTAGCTTGAATTCATTAGCATATTAGCTAATTATCGAAATAGCACATTAGTTTTCCCTATCCAAAATCAATCTCGGTATTATCACCAATATTCAGACTGCGGCTTAATCCTTTTACGGAGGCATCGCTACCTATTAATGAATTATCCAACACTACTTCGTATAAATTAGAATAGGAACCAATGATACAATCTTTAAGAATTGAATATTGTATGTTAGTATTTGCTCCTATTGCAACGTGAGGTCCTATGATGGCATTTTTGATGGTACAACCTGGTCCGATGCTTACCGGAGGAATAATGATTGCATTGTCGTGAATCAAGCTGTCATGGACTACTCCACCAAATTTCTTTAGTAGGGTAGCATTGCTTTCCAGCAGGGTTTCTTTTTTACCACAGTCAAACCAGTTTCTAACTTTGAAGGAATGGAATTCCGCCCCTTTTGTTATCATCTTTTCCAATGCGTCGGTCAGGCTATATTCTCCATTGGTTTTAATGTCCTTACTGAATAATTCAGCAAGGGATTCGTACATGATTCTGGTGTCTTTTATTTTATAAAGACCCACCAATGCCATATTACTTTTGGGTATAGAAGGTTTTTCTATTACGTGGTCTATGATTCCTTTATTGTCTATTTCTGCTACTCCAAAGCTACGAGGATCATCCACCTTTTTTACACCCAGCATATTAAAAGGGCTATGCATTACTTCCTCTATATCAAACTCGCAAATGGTATCGCCAAGGGCTACAAATACCTCATCATCGCCCACAATGCTTCTGGTAAGTTCTATGGCATGTCCGGTACCCTGACGTTCGTTTTGGAAGATGAAGTGCGAAGTGAGGTTTGGATAAGTTTGTGCTACATATTCCTGAATTTTATCTCCCAGATAACCAACAATGAAAATAAACTCGTTGATACCAGCTTCGTGCAGCTGATCTACAATAAAGCTAAGGATTGTTTTTCCTGCAATAGGTATCAGTGCCTTTGGTTGAGTGTATGTATGTGGTCGTAGTTTTGTACCTGCACCAGCTACCGGAATAATTGCTTTCATGTTTTTATTTTTTATACCTACAATACCAAACAAGCTTTATGCTGTAATGTTTCAAAAGCTTTTCTACCTTCCATTCATCTTCGATGGTATTGTTCTTTTTGACTGGGTTTAAAATTAATCTTACTCCAATCATTTATTAAATTCGGGGTGAAAGTAAGGATTCTGTATGATTTTTAAGTGTAAAGAGGACACAGTGCTATTTCTTTTAACTAAATAGATACAAAAGAGGGGATGTTTAAGGGGTTTGTAATCTGAGCATAATTTAGTAATTTGCTCAGGTTATATCAAAGTAGATTTTCTAAATGTATTATCTAATTAAAGTACAAGTCCAAATAAATGGAAGATTTTATACTCTCCTATGGAGGTATGGAAGCATAAAATGTACTTATGTTGCTTACATTGGAAGAAATGTCAGCAACATATTGCACTATTTAGCAAATATCGGAGGATATTATCCAAACAAATTTCCATATTATGCTTCCATATGTTCAAACAATTGTTCAATAAGCTCCAAAGTTTCATACATTAGTACCAATGTTGTAAACTATAGCCCTAACTGCTGCTCAAAATGGAGGTATGGTGCTTATAATTCCCCCTAAAAACAGATAAATTACTATTTTACAGCAAATTATATAGCTGTAGAAGTTTAACCAAAATAAATTGGACTTTAAAATGCACCTTTAAAAGTTTAATAGCAAGTTCAGGAATTCACAATGGTACAGTTTGAGACACTATTAAACAATTCTACAGCAACAATTCTATCTTTTATAATTCCATAAGAACCTTTTCGCTATTAATTTTTCCATATTGTTCAAAAATAATACGGTAGAAATACCAATAACACTAACTTAAATGTATAGTTGATATGTTTTGAACAATAGTTAGTCAACTATTTTACATAGTTGATATGTTTGAAAAAATAGTTAGTCAACTATTTTTTATAGTTGATATGTTTTGAACAATAGTTAGTCAACTATTTTTTATAGTTGATATGTTTTGAACAATAGTTAGTCAACTATTTTTTATAGTTGATATGTTTGAAAAAATAGTTAGTTAACTATTTTTTGTAGTTGATATGGTTTAGAAAATACTTGATCTTATTTGGTTTTGACTAAGGGGTATTAAAAAATTGTTATTCAAAATTATTTTTACTCCATACCCAACCTTTTGCATTTGTTTTAGCGTATAGTAGTATGGAAACAACTGTTTTGATGCTTTTTATATTAATTATTTATATTTTTAAACTTTATTAGATATGAAAAAACTAACTACAC
The DNA here is from genome assembly GCA_947447815.1 of Chitinophagaceae bacterium. Classification (GTDB taxonomy): domain Bacteria; phylum Bacteroidota; class Bacteroidia; order Chitinophagales; family Chitinophagaceae; genus CANFLJ01. The sequence continues at coordinate 6,619 of CANFLJ010000103.1, forward strand.
TCTTAATCAGCTGCCTTTTAATGTTTGGTTTTGCCAAAGCGCAGTATGTAAATATTCCGGATAGCAACTTCAGAGCCTTTTTGAAAAGCACCTATCCTGCGGCTTTTAATGCAAATGACCAAATGGATACTACCGATACTAAAATATTATTGACAGACAGTTTGACAACTTATTTTAATTTACTAGGGGGAAGTGCTACTGACACAGTTCATTATCAAGGTTTGCAATATTTCAAAAACCTTAAGTTTTTATATCTCGAACCAATGAGGCACGTAAGTTATGCCGTAATTGATAAGAATGTATTACCTAATGGAATTAAAACAATGCTGTTTGGTGGTTTAGGAAATGTTATATTTAATACCAGTAAATTACCAGACTCTCTGGAGTTTTTTCAAAATAGAAGTTGTAACCTCTTTTCAGGGTCTAATGTTGTTTTTCCATCTGGATTTAAAAACTTTGACTTTGGCGGTACAAGAAGTTATAA
>CANFLJ010000104.1 GCA_947447815.1 Chitinophagaceae bacterium
GATACATCCATTATACCATCACTACTTTCATGGCATAATTATTATAAAATATATTTATAATAATATAAAATTCAATAAATAAAGCATGGGTGTTCAAGTTCTGAATTATATATGCGGGGGTATAATTTTATATTCATTAGTGGTATTTGCAGATTTGCTGATAACCATAAAAAATTCCTGTAAAATTCAAATTTTATTGAGTTTAATGACCCTGGGAATTGGCATGGAGGCGGCAGTACAACTTTATTATGATTTTGGAGGATTCAATAGGTTACTTATGGCTTATCCAGCTATAATATCGTTTATTGCAATTATATCTTTGTTTTCGTATATCTATCATTATAAAATTAAGCGCTACATATATGTTTTAGTTATTGCTATTTTGACTGCACAGGTATTTTGTTCTATCTATTTTACTTATATACATCCTATAACGCTCCATACCGATATAGATACTATTCAACCTTATGGTTTATACAAAAAAGGAGTCAGATTATTCTTCCAAATGATAATGGTGTTTGTAATTCTTAACTTTTATAAGAAGATCACTGCAAAATATGGTTCAGATAATGTATACTTTAATAGATTAAAAAAGTGGTCCTTATATTTAGTGTCATTAATTACTTTTATACTGCTTAACAATATTGCTAGAAATTTAATTGGTTATTATCTCCCGGTTTTTTTATACATAAAATCTATTGCAGGTATTTTAATATTGGTTTGTGTACAATACCGACCTAAATTTTTGAATAGAGCTACTTTTAAAGAAAGTTTGTGGTCTGCATTCAATAATATTGCTGATGATGGGTTTACCCAGGAAAAGTTCTTTAGTTTCTTTTTTACCGAATGTTATTATTTAAATAAAGATGCTAATCTGGAAGGTTGTGCTGCTAGCATAGATACAGATAATGAAGAAATTTCTAGCTATATATATTCCAAATATGGTCTTAATTTTACCGATCTGGTCAATAAAAACCGAATAGCATATTTCGTAGAGCTAATTATAGATGGTAAGCATAACGATTATACCATTGATGCTTTAGGACAATTATCTGGTTTTGGCTCCCGTCAAAATCTATACAAAGCCTTCAAGAAATTTCATGGAGGAGCCCCTTCCGATTTGATAAAAGCAACAAGTAATTAGTTAATATTAACATGAATCTAATCACACCAAGGTTTAAAATAGTCGGACAGAAATAACTTGTTATGTTATCTTCCGTATTAATACTTCCTAAAACTCCTTTAACTGCAAAATCTCTCTGTTTATTTTTTAGTTTTTTTTTAGTCTTTATTTTTTGTATTAAAACTTAAACCTCTGGAACTCCTTAAACTCCTAAAACCTCTTGAACTTTATTCTGTAACTCATTGAAAATGAGAGGAAACTGTATAGTGTACAACGAACTGTTGATTGTAGACAGCTATACTAATAAAAAATATACTTTGATTTTCAACTTTTCGTTTACATGAAATACTAATAACTATTGGTATTAAAACAATGTAGAAAAATTGTACAAATCATGATTATTTACCTATTGTAATAAGAAGAATAATATGTATAAAAGTTCCATAGTAGAAAACGCGCCAGTTTATTTTCTGGCTACCGAAACCGAATTTGCACAAAGCATCAGCTGGGTATTAAAGCAGGAACGGATAGTAGTTGTTCATTTTAGTGATCAGGAACATTTAATGAACGAGATCCTCCTTAAAAGACCAGCTTTGGTTTTATTTGGTATTAACCAGTATAATGAAGCCGATTATTATGATTTTATTTACGAAATGAGGATTAAGATGTCGCATGCTCCTATTCCTTTTTTTATCATATCCAAATTGGGTGGGTGGAAAGAAGTGAATAAAGGGTTGAAAGCAGGTGCACTCGACTATTTTGAAGTTCCATTTAATAGTATTTTGCTGACCTTGAAAATTACCAACTACCTGAAATTCAAAATGCTTACCTAATAGATTCTATCAATTTATCGTAGCAATACATTGGATTGCTGTGGTGAATTAGTTAAACTAAATTATCATTTATTTCATATTAATTTTATTTATAAAAGCTATATCAAGGATGACAACGGGTTTGATAAATAGTAAAATTAAATTAAATTTCAGAATATTTTTTAGCACTAAATAATTTCATAAGTCATTGAAAAACAAAAGACACTAATGAGTATACAACGACATTTTATAGTGGACAATATAAATTTGCCTCAAGAAAATAATTACACATTACTTCGCACAATATATCCCAAAGGGGACAGCTGGATGAAGTTTAAATTTTTTGCATACAAACATTTGGCTTCTTGTATAAAAAAAACAGCAGTCCTTTTAAAGATATATTCAGTAAGATTTAAAATCCAATATTTATGAAAAATCGATACCATCAAAACAATATCATGCCCAAGAAGGGCATTGCTATTGCTGCATCATCTTATACTTCTTTACCAGAAGAAATTTTGTCTACCGTCCCCCTGAATGCTAAAAGCATTTATCGTAAAAACAATATTATGAGCAATTTTACCAATTCTTTGAAGAAGCATTTATTTGCAGGCATCTTATTCTTAGCTGCAATTGCAACACACTTTGTAGCAGAGGCACAATTGGGCACTGCCCCTACCAAGGCTACTACCAATGTAACGGAAGCAGCAGGTTATGGGGTGGTATATCAGTTGAATATACCTAACTATGCTGCTTATTCCACTCAGAGTGCTATTAATTATGCAGTAAACAATTCTGGTTTATCAGGTCTATCCTTCAAAAGGGTGGCCTATTTCCTGGACTTGGGCACTAACTGGGTTTGGACCTCCATGGATAAGTACAATTCCACGGTTACCTTACCGCAGTTGGGAATACCTTATCAGGGTTCTGGTATTTTATTTCAACAAAAGGTAACTAACCTGCATGTATATGGAAGTGCTGGTTCCAATGTTACCAACATTACGGCCGATGGCACTAGTGGGAATGTAGAAATATGGCCTTTTAACTATGCGGGAAATATAAATACAACCGTAGGTAACTTTGGAAGTTCTGTAAATTATGATTATAATGATACCTACCAAACAGGTTCTTATTCCTGTTTGCAGATACACAACTACAATGCTGCACAAACTATTTTTGCTTTTAATAATTTTGGGGGCGGTAATAGTAGTAATTTAATTGATCTGGGTATTGGTAACAGCACAGGGGCTCAACCAGACTGGACTTTTGCAAACAACTCTGGTAGTTACAGCACCAAAACACTCTATATATTAGTAGATAATGGGGTTATGCCCTCTTCGCAGTCAGTTTGTTTAAATGCAACACCTACTGATCTAACGATAACGGCTGCTGCACCTACAGGTAAAACAATTACCAACTATAAATGGTATAGCAATACTACCAACAGCACTTCTGGAGGTACACTGGTAGCTACCCATACCAATACATCAGGTTCTGATACTTATACACCTGCAACTACCACCGTAGGTACTACCTATTATTATGCTGTTACTACGCTATCTGATGCATCAGTCATTACCTCTTCAACTGCTTCAACGGTAACGGTAAATGGTTTACCAACTATTACTACAGGTTCCATTACCCCTAGCTGTTCCGGGGCTTCCTCTATTTCCTTGCCTTATACTTCCACCACTAATAATCCTGATCAATATAATATTACCTGGAATGCGGCAGCTATCACTGCTGGTATGACCAATGCAGGATGGATAAATTTCAGTTCCAGCCCTATTACAATTGGGGGAATTTCCTCTACTGCAGGTAATTACAGTGGAACAATTTTAGTAAAGAACAGCTCTACTGGTTGTATATCTGTCAGTAGTACAACCACCACCACTTCCATCTGTGCAACGGCAAATGAAAATAGCAATTTAGTATTGACAGCTCCAACAGGTGGTACTATTTCGGCTATTACTTTCGCCAGTTATGGTACTCCAACGGGTAGCTGTGGATCTTTTGCAACATCTTCCTGTAATGCCTCTACCTCTACAAGTGTTGCTTCTAATGCGTGTGTAGGACAGAACACTTGTACTATAGCTGTTAATAATACCACATTCTCCGACCCATGTAATGGGACTGCTAAACGAATGTATGTGCAGGCTACTACCTCTACTACCATAACGCCCACAGTTTCATTTACTGTAAATAATTTGCCAACCGCTTCTATCACAGCAGGTAGTGCTACTACTTTCTGTACAGGTGGTTCGGTAACTTTAACAGCTAGTTCTGGCTCAAGCTACTTGTGGTCGCCAGGTAGTGCTACTTCGGCTTCCATTAGTCCAACTACTGCAGGTTCTTATACAGTTCAGGTTACCAATGCCAATGGATGTTCTGCTACATCAGCAGCTACCGCGGTAACGGTTAATGCAGCTACAGCCATTACCGGGCAGCCATCTTCTAGTGCGCAAAGTATTAATTACAACGCGGCTGCTACTGCCTTGTATGTTTCTGCTACGGGTACAGGTACATTAACCTATCAATGGTATTCCAATACTACCGCTACTAATAGTGGTGGCAATTCTATAAACGGGGCTAACAGTGCTAGCTATACCCCATTAACCACTACAGTAGGTATATTGTATTATTACTGTGTAGTTACGGGTTCTTGTGGTACAGCTACCTCCAATGTATCTGGTGCTATAACAGTGAATGCAATAGCGCCTACCATCAGTGGTTTTACGGTGGGGTCTAAAACATACGGTGACGCTGCATTTACTTTAACAGCACCAACTTCCAACAGCACCGGTACATTTACTTATACCAGCAACAATACTGCTGTGGCTACCATTAGTGGAAGTACGGTTTCTGTCAAGGGGGCAGGTTCTGCTACTATTACCGCTACACAGGCTGCCAATGGTAATTATACTACCAATTCTATCACGGCTATTTTATCAGTCTCTAAAGCAGGGCTCGTCGTTACAGCCAACAACCAATCAGTATGTTATGGTACGGCTGCTAATACCGTAACTGCTGCAGGTAGCTATACAGTTGCTGGTTACAAAAGTTCAGATAATGCTTCGGTTATTACTGGCACCCCAACTTATACTACTACATATACTGCTTCCACCGCTGCAGGTATTAGTGCAGCAACTATTACCCCTGTTATAACAGGCTTATCAGCCAGCAATTATAGCTTTACAGGAGTCGATGGAATAGTAACGGTAATTGCAACATCTGCTGCTACCATAAACCAAACAGCTTGTAACAGTTATACATGGCACGGAAATACTTACACTGCAAGTGGTACTTATACATTTGATAGTCTAAATAAAGCAGGTTGCGATAGTTTAACTACTTTAAATTTAACCATATTAACCACATCAGCTTCTAACACCAGTTTAACCATCGATCCTTCAGCATTGCCTTATAACTGGAATGGATTAACTTTTACTGCTGCTGGTACCAAAACAGCTCATTTAACCAATGCAGTACTTTGCGATAGTGCTGCTACCCTTACATTAAACGTTAATACAGTAGCTCCTACGCTCAGCAATTTTACGATAGCGAATACCCCTTATGGATCAGCCAATTTCTTAATAACAGATCCAACGTCTACCAGTACAGGTGCGTTTACATATAGCAGTAGCAATACTGCCGTAGCCAATATAGTAGGGGGCAATAGTATAGCAGTAACCGGCTTAGGTACAGCTACTATTACCGCTACGCAGGCTGCCAATGGGTATTATACCGATGGTACTATCACTACTACTGTTACAGTAACCCTTGGCACCCCAACCTTAAGCAGTTTTAGCATTCCTACCCAAACGTATAATAGTGCAACTTTTGCTGCTCCTGTTGCTATTACAGCACCTGCTTCCAACAGTACCGGAGCATTTACCTATACCAGCAGCAATGCATCTGTTGCTACTATCAATGGCAATAGCCTGACTATTGTAGGCATTGGAACTGCTACTATTACCGCTATACAAGCGGCTAATGGCAATTTTGTTAGCAATAGTATTACTACTACCTTAAATGTTGTTCCACCTGTATATGGTGGGGTAAATGTATTTTATCAGAATCAGTTAAACTGGCCACAAGGTATCGCCTTTGATGCTGTAGGTAATATGTACATAGCCGAAGCAAATAATGGTACCATTACCAAGATTACTCCTTCGGGCTCGGCTTCTTTGTATACTAACTTAGGTTCATCTGTTAGCCCAAGAGGCTTAGCATTTGATGCTGCTGGAAATTTGTGTGTTACTAATTATGATGGTTCTATATTGAAAATTTCGACTAATGGGGTAGTATCCACTTTTGCTACAGCAACGGCAACTTCTGGGGCAGCATTTCTTGCAAATCCAGTATTCGATGCTGCCGGAAATATGTATGCATTAAATGGAGCAGGTTGTTGTAGAACTTATACGAATAATATATTTAAAATTACACCTGCAGGGGTGGTATCAAGCTTCGCTTATTTTGGTACTAGTACAGGTGCCGGATCTGGTTCAGATGGCGGTTGGGGTATTACTATTGACGCTAGTGGAAACCTTTACACTACTAATTTTAAAAGTGGTGGTAATGGATACATCAGCAAAATAACACCTGCAGGGGTAGTTTCTGTATATGTACCCACTACTGCAGGGTTAACTGTTGCTGTCAGTGGAATTACGATCGATGCTAGTGGAAATTTATATGTAGGCGATCAGGGTAATGGCACTATAAAAAAGATTTCGTCCAATGGGGCTACTGTAACTACTTATGCTACCAGCGTAAGCAATCCGCAAAATTTAGCTTTTGATGCTGCTGGTAATTTATATGCACCCAATGCGGGCAATTATGTGTACAAGATTAGTACTACTGGGGTAGTTTCTAATTTTTATACAAACCTTTTAAATAATAATGCCACTCAAATAGGCATTGCGACCGATGCTGCAGGTAACGTTTATACCCCAAGTTATGGGATGAATCAGGTGCTCAAAATTAGTCCTGCTGGTGTGGCAAGCATTTTTGCCAATACTGGCTTCAATGGACCAAATGGTATTGCTCTCGATCCTTCTGGCAACGTATATGTAGGTAATTTGAACGATCATAGTATTACCAAAATTACTCCTGC
>CANFLJ010000105.1 GCA_947447815.1 Chitinophagaceae bacterium
ATCATTTTAGGTCCATTGGCTATACACTATTTGATGGCTACAGCAGAGAGTGAAATTGCTAAAAAACCAGTATTAGATACACAGATACAGTGGGGAGTTTTCTTAACAATATTCTACCCTATTGTTATTGGTTTTATCCTGTTCGGTTTATATGCATTAGAAGGAAATTATGATCATGTTCCTGAGTCAAGTGCAGAAATTGATGATTATGATGTTAAGCCTTTGTAAGAATAATTAATCTTAGGATAGTCTCTTTATAGAACGAAATAGTATAAAGAGACTATCCTTATTTTTTTGCTATATGATAAGTAAGAAGAAAACATCTAAGCTAATCTTCATTGCTATATTGTTTCTATTATTATTCAGCTTCCCTTTTGTAAAGATGATGAATAAGGCTACTTTCATTGGCCCTTTCCCGTTATTGTATTTTTATATAGTGTTCCTTTGGCTATTACTCATTCTTATCTTAGCCATTGTAGTAGAACGAAGAAAAAAAATACCTGCTGCTGATGAGTAAGATAATTATTATACTTTGCTCAGTTTTATACTTGCTATCCTTGTTTGCAGTAGGGTATTATGCAGAAGTACGAGCAAGACTTAAGAAGAGTATTATAAATAATCCCTATATATACTCTTTGTCATTAGCAGTATTCTGTACTGCCTGGACTTTTTTTGGAAGTGTTGGAAGAGCTACTTCTACGGGTGTTGAATTCCTGTTTATTTACATTGGCCCTACATTACTTGCTCCTCTTTTTATTTTATTGCTAAGAAAGATTATCAGAATATCCAAAACTCAACGGATTACCAGTATTGCTGATTTTATTTCTACCCGTTATGGAAAAAATATTTCTTTAGGCATTATTGTAACCCTACTTTGTGTACTGGGTATCATACCTTATATAGCGCTACAGTTGAAAGCAATTAGTAGTAGTATAGAAATACTGAATGGCACTATAAATCAATCAAAAAGTAACTTAAATATATTTCAGGATACAACCTTCTATATAGCCATGGGGCTTGCTGTATTTGTAATCCTTTTTGGAACCAGAAGTATCGATGCAACCGAAAAGCATGAAGGGATGGTTGCTGCTATTGCTTTTGAGTCTATCATCAAACTTATTGCTTTCACCACTGCTGGTTTATTTGTTACTTATTTTCTGTTTAATGGCTTTGGTGATATTATGCAAAAAGCTGCTGCAGATAATCAGTTGAAACAGTTACTTACTTTTAAGAGTGGTAATATGTATTTTCAAACATTTGCATTGATGTTTCTTTCCATGATGGCGGTATTGTTTTTACCCAGACAGTTTCATCTTTCTGTAGTTGAAAATGTTCATGAAAGCCATTTAATAAAAGCAACATGGTTATTTCCATTATATCTTTTTGTTATAAATATATTCGTAATACCTATAGCTTTTGGAGGTGCACTCATCTTTCAAAATCATAGTATTAATCCGGACACTTATGTACTGGCTCTGCCCATGCACTCGGGTAATAAATTTCTTGCTTTGTTGGTGTACATTGGCGGCTTCTCGGCTTCGAGTAGTATGATAATTGTTGAAACTATTGCGCTAGGTATTATGATCAGCAATCAGATTGTAATGCCATTATTACTGGCTATCAATAAGATAAAAATAAATCTTGATAAGAATATCAGTAGTATTTTACTATTTAATAGAAGAGCCAGTATTGTGGCAATTATTTTCTTTGCATACTTGTACGATAAATTAATTGCAGAAAGGTATTCATTAGTTTCTATCGGGTTAGTTTCTTTTGCTGCAGTCGCGCAGTTTGCTCCCTGTATTATAGGTGGAATTTATTGGAAGCAAGCCAATAAAAAAGGGGCAGTGACTGCTATTCTTATTGGCTTCTCCGTATGGTTCTATACATTGATATTACCTTCTATTTCGGGTCCTTTGTTTGATAAAATTAATCATGAGGGACTCTTTGGCTTGAGCATTCTAAAACCTACTGCACTTTTTGGTTTAGATGGACTGGATATTGTTACCCACGGTTTTTTCTGGAGTATGTTTTTCAATGCTGTTGCTTTCATAGGAATTTCATTAGTTACCGAAAAAGAAACAGACGAGTTTTATCAGGCCGAAATGTTTGTAGACGTATTTAAATACTCCCGTCAATCGGCAGAGGATTCTATTGCTTGGAGGGGAACTGCTTACATACCAGATTTGAAAGTATTATTAAACAATTTTTTAGGTAAAGAAAGAACTGATGCTATTCTGAATAATTATGCTAAAAAGAAAAATATTAATATAAATAGTACCACTAAAGCAAATCCTGGCCTTGTAAATTTTTCGGAGAGAATACTTGCTGGTGCAATTGGTTCTGCTTCGGCAAGAATAATGATAAAAAGTGTAGTGAAAGAAGAAGAGCTGAGTATGACTGAAGTGTTGAAGATTCTTCACGAAAGTCAGATGATGAAAGAGACCAATAAAGAACTTAGAAAAAAATCTAATGAACTTCAAAAGGCAACGGATCAGTTAAAGAATGCTAATGATCAGTTGAGGCAAATTGATGAGTTGAAAGATGAATTTTTGTATACAGTTACTCACGAACTCCGAACTCCGCTTACTTCTATCAGAGCCTTGAGTGAAATAGTGCACGATAATCCTGATTTACCCGATGAAATGAAGAGTGAATATCTGGGAGCAGTAATAAAAGAAACACAGAGACTAAGTTATTTAATTACACAGGTTCTTAATCTGGAACGTTATGAAAGTGGTAGAACAAAACTCAATATTTGTACAGTAGATATTGCTGCATTACTGTATAGTACGGTAGAAAGCGTGAAGACGCTGATTTCAGAAAAAGGAATTAAAATGGAATTTAGTATCCCTTTTACTATCCCGGCAGTAAAAGGAGATGTTGATTTGTTTAATCAGGTTTTTTACAACCTTATTTCCAATGCTGTTAAGTACGCCGAGAATACAATTACCATTAGTGTTCATTGTTTCAATGAAACCATGTTAATAGAAGTAAAAGATGATGGCAAAGGCATTTCTTCAGAAGTTCACGAATTGATATTTGATAAGTTTTTTCAGGCAAAAAATCAGACACTTAAGAAGCCAGAAGGCAGTGGTCTTGGCCTTGCTATCTGTAAAAGAATTATTGAAATGCATAATGGTAAAATTTGGGTAGAAAGTGAAGTAGATCAAGGAGCCGCATTCAAAGTGGAAATTCCAATAAATAATTAATTATATAATTAAATTCGAAATAGTATGACAAAGATTCAACATAAAGTATTGGTGGTAGATGATGATCCATATATTTTAATGTCGCTCGAATTTTTGATGAAAAAGAATGGATATGATGTACTCATTGCCCGCAATGGTACCGAGGCATTAAATATTATTAATGCCGTTCCATTGCACCTGGTTTTGCTGGATATCATGATGCCGGATGTGGATGGATACGCTATATGTAAACACATCAAGGCAACTGAATCTCTTGCTGATATTAAAGTAATATTTTTATCTGCCAAAACAAAGGAAGCGGATATTAAAAAGGGTTACGAATTGGGTGCAGATCTGTTTATAACAAAGCCGTTTAGTACACGTAATCTTATACAACAGGTAGAAGGAGTACTTACCAAAGTAAAGGAATCTAATAGAAGTATTTATCAGGAAGATTACTATAAAAGTATTAATAATGCAGAAGTATTCTGGAGAGAAAAAGCACTTGATATAGAGTGGTTCGAGTTTCCTTCTACTATATTAACTAAAGAAGAAAATAATCTTTATCGTTGGTTTAAAGGAGGTAAGCTGAACACAGCTTATCTATGCCTGGACTATCATGTAAAGAATGGACGTGGCAATCAAACTGCCCTTATTTATGATTCACCTGTTACCAAAACAATCCGCAAGTATACCTATTCAGAATTGACATCGGAAGTGGCAAAACTTGCTGGTGGATTAAGAAAATTAGGGATAGAAAAAGGAGACACTGTTGTGATCTATATGCCAATGATTCCGCAGGCTTTAATGGCAATGCTTGCCTGTGCCCGTATTGGCGCGGTGCATAGTGTAGTGTTTGGTGGTTTTGCTCCTCACGAACTTTCTGTAAGAATTGATGATGCCGAACCAAAGGCTATTATCACATCTTCTTATGGAATAGAAATTGATAAAAAGATTGCTTACAAACCTTTAGTTGATCATGCAATTATGGAAGCTTATCACAAGCCAAGCCATGTAATAGTGTATCAGCGAGAAGGGTTGATGGCCTATATGGAAGAGGAAAGAGATGTGGATATGCAGCAGCTTATTCAAGAGTCGGAACCTGCTGACTGTGTACTTGTAGATGCTATTGATCCATTATATATTCTATATACTTCTGGCACAACCGGTAAACCTAAAGGAATAGTAAGAGACAATGGTGGCCATGCTGTAGCGCTGAAGTATAGTATGAAAAGTATTTATAATGCCGACCCTGGCGATGTATTCTGGGCAGCCAGCGATGTAGGCTGGGTAGTAGGGCATAGCTATATAGTATACGCTCCTTTATTGCAGGGTTGTACTACGGTGTTATTTGAAGGAAAGCCAGTAAAAACACCTGATGCAGGGGAATTCTGGAGAGTAGCGGCAGAGCATAAAGTAAAAGTGATGTTTACCGCACCTACAGCCATCAGAGTGATTAAAAAAGAAGATTCTGAAGGATTGTTATTCAAGAATAAAGACCTTTCTGCATTGCAATATTTATTTCTTGCCGGCGAACGTTGCGATCCTGCAACACTGCATTGGGTAAGCGATTTGCTGGGCAAGCCAGTAATAGATCATTGGTGGCAAACAGAAAGTGGATGGCCTATGTTGGGCATTATGCAAGGACTTGAAAAGATGACCTCCAAATCCGGCTCTGCAGGCAAACCTATCTGTGGTTTTGATATTCAGATTATAGAAGATGATGGTACCATTATCGAAAATGAAGAAGAAGGTTTTGTAACAGTAAAGCTTCCTCTGCCGCCTGGTTGTTTGCCTACTTTATGGAAGGATGATGACTGGTTTAAGCAATCATATCTTTATAAGTTTCCGGGTTACTATCTTACCGGGGATGGAGGCTATCGCGATAAGGAAGGATTCTTCCATATCATGGGTAGAGTAGATGATGTAATAAATGTATCGGGACATAGATTGAGTACCGGTGAAATGGAGGAGATTATTTCGCATCACCCTGCTATTGCGGAGTGCGCTGTTATTGGTATTGCAGACCCTATTCGTGGACAACGTCCTATTGGTTTGTTTGTAATGAAAGACAATCACCACAATACAGAAGAAGAACTGGAGCATGAGCTGATATTGCTGGTACGAGATAAAATTGGTGCAGTAGCATTCTTTAAAACTGCGGTGCTGGTAAAAAGATTACCTAAAACGAGGAGTGGTAAAATTCTTCGCAAAACCATGCGTTTCCTGGCTGATGGCGTTCCCTTTACAGTTCCTTCTACCATTGATGACCCAATCATCTTAGACGAGATAAAAGAAGTGCTGGAAAAGAGAGGGGTTATCAATTCATCTTTATAGAGCAGTATTAATATTTAGCATTATTCCATACATAAAAAAGACAGCAGTACTGCTGTCTTTTTTATGTATGGAAAGTTCTTAAACTTATTTTCTGTTTGCAAAACGCATTAATAATTTAAGCATTTCTATGTACAACCAAACAATGGTAACTAATAGTCCGAAAGCACCATACCATTCCATGTTTTTAGGAGCACCCATTTCTGCACCTTTTTCTATCATATCAAAATCCATGATCAGGTTTAATGCAGCAATTGCTACTACAAAAAGACTGATACCTATACCCAATAATCCACCATCTTCAATGCTCATAAAACCTAATTGAACACCAAACAGACGAAGCAACATGGTTATGCCATAGAATATAGCAATACCAACTGTAGCAGATATTACAACAGATTTAAATTTCTCTGTTGCTTTAATAATTCTGAAACTGTACAGTAAATACATGGCTAAAGCTACACCAAAGGTTAAACCTACAGCCTGTAGTACAATGCCTGGATATTTTTTGCTGAATGCATCATTTACAATTGCAGAAATACCACCTATAAATAAACCTTCCAGAATACCATAAGCCGGAGCAAGATAAGCTGCTGTGTTTGGCTTAAAGCTCATGATTAATGCAAGAATTAAACCACCGAAGATGCCAACCATCATTAAGATTTGCATCATTCCTGTGTTTTGCTCGCTGTATAAATGCCAGTTAAACGATGCTGCCCCTATCACCATCAGCATCAAAAAGCCGAATTTGTTGATAGTGCCACTAACGGTCATTACACCAGATTGTGTATTGGTAAGGTTTGAACTACTTCCAAAAATCTTCTCTGATAATGTTGGATTACCTGAATTAAATAGTGCCATAATATTTCCTTTTTTTAAAATGTAAAATTAATTGTTTAAATATTTCTTTCCTTTACCGATTGTAAAAATAAACGTAAAATTAGTATTGCATATTACATTAACAAATTGACGAATTATAGAATTAACGTATTAGCAATTAATACTTAATACAAGATAGTTCTTTCTAAAAGTAATAATACCCTATATTATCCATTTGTATTATGCTATATCCTCACTCCTGTCTCCTACCTCCAGAAGTTCCTAATGCTTCAACCCCGGATAATGATCTATCGTTTCAAACACATAGTTCGGATTATCTTTCAATGCTTTTATAAAGTTGTATAAAGAATCGGAATAAGGCTGATGCTGAAACATCCTATCATGCGTAAGTATTACCAGATGGTTTTTGGTATGCATATCCTTGTCTTCAAAACTCTTAGTAACCATGGCCAGCATTTTGGCAACAGATTGTCTAGGGAAACAATGTTTATCACGGGTAAATTCCCATTCGCTATCCCAGCCTATTACATTATATCCGGCACTATCCAGTAAATTACAAACGGGTTTTACCAATCCACTTGCTCTTACTTCTCCCTTACGCACCCATGCACTATTGCCCGGTAGTCTTATAATAGGAAAAGGAACTTTTAACTTTTGCTGGGTTCTGTA
>CANFLJ010000106.1 GCA_947447815.1 Chitinophagaceae bacterium
TTACATTGAAGATATGTCAAATCTGTAAATGTTCATTTAATACATAATTGCTATACTCTTTCTATATTTCATTTACTTTGTGGGCTAAAGCTTTTATCATCAATATGAAAAAGATATTTCCATTTCTGCTTCTTACCATCGGTTTTGCGTGCAAACAGGTAAAGACGATACATCCTCAGAAAAAAGATATTGTAGAAACGGTATATGCCTCTGGCAAAATAATTGCAGACAGCGAATATTCCGTTTATGCGCTCAGTGCAGGCACTATCACTAAGAAGTTTATAAAAGAAGGGGATTCTGTAATAGCTAATCAGTTATTATTCCTCCTAAAACATGATGCACAAAATGACCGTGTAGAAGCTGCACAGAATGCCTATACAATTGCAAAAGCAAATGTATCGGAACAATCCAGCATATTAAATGATTTAAAGATAGCAGTAGAAACTGCGGGCACTAAGGCAAGCAATGATTCTCTTCAATACTTTAGATTACTCAATTTATGGAAAGAAAACATTGGCACAAAATCGGCCTTGGATATAGCACACAACACCTACCTTATATCGCAGAACCAAAAGAAATCTGCCATTGAGAAATATCATGCAACACAGAATGATTTAAAAGTAGCTCTTAATAATTTGCATAGTCAATTGTCTACAGCACAAAATGATCTGGATAATTATTCCATTAAGAGTATCAATGCTGGTACCATTTACAAAACATACAAAGAAGAGGGCGAAGCAGTAAAAGTAAACGATCTGGTAGCCATGATTGGCAAAACAAATCAAAGAATAATCAAGCTGGCAATAGATCAGCAGGATATAGACCGCGTAAAGATTGGGCAGGAAGTATTATTGAAAATAGATGTTACCGGCAATACAATTTATACGGCCAAAGTGCAACACATTTACCCTACCATGAATGAGGCCGATCAGACGTTTAGAGTAGATGCAGTATTTTCCCAACTTGCAAATCAACCATTTATACATAGCTCGGTAGAAGCGAATATAATTATCCGTAAAAAGAGTCAGGCCTTAACGGTTCCTCGCAATGTAGTATTGAGTAATGACAGCATCCGCATTAAAGAGAATGGAGCTATCAAAACCATTGCACTAAAAACGGGCATCAAAACACTGAATGAAGTAGAAGTAACGGAAGGTATTTCTGAGAGCACCGAAATCATTATCCCAACAATTAAATAAGCAATGGCAATTTCTGTCAATTTAGCAATTACCAGAACACATCTTCTATCTAAAAAGAAGCAGACTGTTGTAGCCATGCTGGGAGTAACTTTTGGTATTGCCATGTTTATACTGATGATTAGTTTTATGCAGGGAGTAAACAACTTTCTGGCAGATACTATGCTGGCAGCCACTCCAGATATTCATATTTATAATGATGTAAAAACAGACTATACAAACTCTGTAGCAGGAAGCTATTATGCCGACTCGGGAAAAACAGTAATGGTGCATCATCCAAAGCCAAAACAAATTGCATTGAACATAAAAAATGCTGATGCAATCATTAATGATATTAAGCAACATCCTTCGGTAATGGCCGTATCGCCGTTGCTGAGTACTCAAGTGTTTTATAACTATGGGCCAGTACAATTGAATGGCTTTATTAATGGAGTAAATATCATAGAAGAAAGCAGGTTGTACAGCTTGAACGAAAAGATGAAAGAAGGTGTTGCAGAGAATTTATTAACGGTTGATAATGGCATTTTAATTGGTGCAGGACTAGCCGATAAACTAAACGTGCAGATGGGCGACATGGTATCGCTGGCGACTCCTAGTGGTAATACCATGCAGTATAGAATAGTAGGCATTTTTCAGATAGGTATTGGTGCTATAGACAATGCAAAGAGTTATGTAAATATTACGGCAGTGCAACAGTTGCTGGGTAAAGACAGAAGCTACATTACCGACATTAATGTAAAGCTCAAAGACAATACGCAATCGGTAGCATTAGCTAAAGTATTTGCCCAGAAATATAATTATAAATCGGAAGACTGGGAGACTGCAAATTCGTCTGTAACTGCATCCAATCTTATCCGGAATGTGTTGACTTATGTAGTGAGTATTACTTTGCTGCTGGTAGCAGGTTTTGGCATTTACAACATTATGAATATGGCCATTACTAATAAGATGAAAGATATAGCCATTTTAAAAGCGCAAGGCTTTGCCCGAAAAGATATTATTCAAATCTTTTTGTCTCAATCACTTATCATTGGTACTCTTGGTGCAATTACCGGTATCATACTAGGATTTGGTCTTTCTTATGCACTTTCCCGCACCCCCTTCCCTCCTACTAATGCCTTTATCTCGCTGAAGTTTTTCCCCGTTATCTTTAATCCACTTCATTATGCTTTTGCGGTTTTCTTTGGTATTATCACCACCCTTTTTGCAGGATTAATGCCTTCTATAAAAGCCTCCAGGATAGACCCTGTAGCAATCTTGAGAGGGTAATGCCAATGAGATCATTTGATGATTGAATTATGTGATAATGAATTCAAACAATACAGTCTGAGGAAATATTAATGACCTACAGATATTCTTAAATATTTTGTTAAGATAAAATTTTATTTGGAAGTTTGAAAACCAAACTATTACTTTGCATTTCAAAGTGCTTTAACAATGAATACTAACAACGAACATCAACAGGATATTCTCCAGATAAAACAAATGATGGAACGCAGTAGTCGTTTTATTAGTCTAAGTGGACTTAGCGGTATAGCTGCAGGAACCTGTGCTCTGATTGGTGCCTACTTTGCATACCATTCACTTTGCAGCAGAGATAATGTTTTACTGAATCTGGATGATACTATTTATAACACGGCTACTACTGGCCATTTAAATATCAGTACTCTATTAGATAACAACCTGGTTATCATTGCCATCCTTACATTTACAAGTGCACTAATTTCTTCTTTATTTTTCACCTGGTTGAGAAGTAAAAAAACTAAACTTCCACTATGGGGTACCACTTCCAAAAGATTGATGATCAATGTGAGTATTCCCTTGATTGCAGGCGGTTTCTTTCTTTTAAAATTAATAGAAAACGGTAGTGTAGGATTGATAGCTCCTGGTTGCTTGATATTCTATGGACTTGCACTTGTAAATGCAGCTAAATATACCCTTGGCGAAATTAAATACTTAGGATACTTTCAGATAATATTAGGTATTATCAATCTATGGTGTGTAGGAAAAGGATTGTATTTCTGGGCTACAGGTTTTGGTATTTTACATATTATATATGGAATCATTATGTGGAATAAATACGAAAGAGAATAAATAATAATAATTTTGAAAGCATTCTATCTGGTTAAATAATATTTTTACCCTCTGGCAAATGAATCCCATACAACATTTAAATAAGGTTTTTGACAATCGCATCAGGCTAGGCATCATGAGTGCCTTGATGGTGAATGATGAGATAAATTTCAACGACCTTAAAGAGCTCCTTCAAATTACGGATGGTAATCTGGCAAGCCATATCAAGGGGCTGGAAGAAAGCGGTTACCTGAAAGTACAGAAAGGATTTATTGGACGCAAAACCAATACAACTTATTCTGCAACTAAGGTGGGCGAAAAAGCATTTAAACAACATATAGATGCACTTGAAAAAATGATCAACGCTACTAAATAATTTTTTTTGTACTTAAACTTTGTTTTTCAAAGCACTTTTATTTATGAATATTAAATCATCTGTAACAATTGCAAATCTTGTCTGGTTACTTACCAATGTGGTATTAACTACTGGCTGTATCCTGTATAGCTTTATTAGTGGTGACTATACAATTGCCAGGATGTGGGTATTTATATTCTTTGCCTCTACCTTGGTAACAATTCCTGTATTGGTAGTTCTTACGCTGGCAGTAGCACATTTAGAAAGAAAATCATACAACAAAGAACAAAAAAGATACCGATTCTATTTGTGCTGTCTTATCTGTACCATTCCTTATGGTTTTCTTGGAGGATTTATGATAAATAGTGGCGATAACTATTATCTATATGTACTGGTATCCATCATGTTATTATTCCTCTGTTCTCTTATTGCTTCTTTTATTATTCATAAACAAATAAACAATCATTTTTCATCAACACAAAACAACCAATGTATGGAACACAATCAATTTAATGAAGCCAACAATGCTGGCTATTACAATTCTTCAGAAACAGTAAATACTTCAACTACAAAAGCACCTGATCCATTAAGCTCCAACAAAACGCTTATTAAAGGATTAATTACAGGAGCCCTTATTTTACTGATGCTGATACCTACCGTATTTGTCAGTAATCTTATTTCTGAAAGAGAAAAAAGACATCAGGATGTAGTGAAAGAAGTATCGGGGGGATGGTCTGCTCCACAAACACTTTCGGGGCCTTACTTATATATCCCTTATCAGGAAAAAACAAATGATGATGAGGGTAAGGAAACCATTAATGTAAAACAACTCTTTATACTTCCAGAGAACCTAAATGTAGATGGCAATATTATTCCAGAAATAAGATTGCGCTCTATCTATAAAGTAGTATTGTATAAAAGCGATATTAAAACAAATGGTAATTTCAAATTAAATATCCCTAAAGACATTGACCCCAATTCCTTATTACTATCAGAAGCAAAGGTTTGCTACAACCTTAGCGACTTTAAAGGGATAGAGGAAAAAATGTCCATCAAATTGAACGGTACAAAATACGATCTACTACCAGGACTACCTACCAAGCAAATAGAAACAGTTACTATCAACAATAATAATACGGAAGAATATACCAGGACAGAAAACAGTAGCAAACAAATAGAGACTATTGGATTATCTGCTCCTATCACATTAACTAAAGAAGATTTAATCAACCCAATCAATTTTGATATGCAGGTGAAGATAAAAGGTAGCGAAGAACTGCACTTTATACCTATGAGTGGCAATAGTAATTTCAACCTTTCTTCTACCTGGCTAAGCCCTAAATTTGATGGGAGCAATTTACCCAGTACCCGAGAAGTTAACGACAAAGGGTTTACCGCTAAATGGAGCTTCAATAATGCCAACCTTCCCTTTGGTACTGTTATAAAGGATTTCAATTTTCCTAAACAAAACTATGCTTTAGGCGTAGGTATGTTGCAACCAACGGATCAGTATGCAAAGACCATGCGTAGTGTGAAATATGCTATTCTATTCATTGGATTAACCTTCGCATTATTCTTCATTATCGAGCTGATGCAAAAGAAACCAATGCACCCTGTACAGTATGTTTTAATAGGTATTGCCTTAGTTATATTTTTTACTCTACTATTATCTATCAGCGAATTTATTGCCTTCGATGCTGCTTACTTCATTGCTTCTCTATCTACTATTTTGCTCATCTCTTTATATGCAAAGAGTCATTTTAAAAGCTTTAAGTCTGCCAGTATTCTTGGTAGTTTGCTCACCTGTTTATATGCATTCATTTTTGTACTAATCCGTTTAGAAGATGCTGCTTTATTAGTAGGTAGTATTGGCCTGTTTATTATTCTTGCTATGATCATGTTTGGCAGCAGAAAGATAAACTGGTATGGAACCAATGAACCCAGCATAGTACAAGATTAATCCCTTCCCTTTTTCAACCCTACCCTTTATTTTCTGATTAAGAACTACTAATAATGAACCATAAACAAAGCTTTATAAAGGCATGTTTACATGCTTTATCAGGGATGAAATATTTCTTCCTGCAGGAACGGAATGGAAAAATACAATTGACCATTGCTGCAATCGTTATAGCACTTTCTATTGCAGTAAACATCAGCCCTACCCAATGGCTCATTGTATTAGTGTGTATGGCCATGGTAATTAGTTTAGAGATGCTGAACACAGCACTTGAAAACGTATGCAACCTGGTGCAGGAAGAATATCATCCACTGATTAAAATTATAAAAGATGTATCTGCTGGCGCTGTATTATTTACAGCGCTAATAAGCAGCATCATCGGACTGATTATTTTCTTACCTAAAATTATTTCATTACTATGAAAAATAAACATTCTGCTATCAATAAAATGCTGATTTTATCTATCAGTTTTACTACTATTCTGATTGCCGTAAGGATTATTATCTCGAGCGATCTTACTTATATTTTCCTGGGATGGAATATGTTCCTTGCTATACTTCCTTTGTGCTTCAGTCGAATGTTATTACATCAAAAACAATTAAAAAGTAAGGCAGTAATTATCTTATTTCTCTGGTTACTATTTTATCCAAACGCTCCTTATATTGTAACGGATCTTTTTCATTACACCGAACGACCTCCTATTCCTTACTGGTTCGATTTGTTGATTGTAACCAGTGCTGTGTGGAATGGTTTGATACTCGGACTTATATCTTTAATGGAAGTAGAAAGTTTTTTAGCCAAACATCTTTCAGCGGTTAAAGTGAAACTACTCATTTCAGTAAGCTTTATCTTGTGCGGTTATGGCATTTATATCGGTCGGTTTTTGCGGTACAACAGTTGGGATATTGTTACCAATCCTATCCAGCTTTCTCTGGATACCATCAGCCGAATTGTGCATCCGTTTCATCATCCGCGCACCTGGGCATTTACTATTTTGTTTGCCGCCATGATGGCACTGTTTTATTATACCATCAAATCGCTGAGTTTTTTGTTTCAACGGAAGGAATTATACTTAGTTCAGGATAATAATGTACATCTATATCGTGAAGTTCGTGAATTGTGAGTCGTGAAAAATACAGTTTCAAAATGTTAGCATTAGTTATTTTCACCATTTTAAATTTCAACCTACAAAAGTTAGCTGTTTTATAGTTAATTTAAAAACCCCAGTAACCAAAAGTTACCGGGGTTTTTAAAAAATATCCATATTTAAAATATTTAGATTAGTGGAGTACGAAATATGCGAAATACAAAATCGTTTGGTGCGTTCTTTTTAAATATTATTTCACTAACGTTGGATAAATATCCAGGTACGAA
>CANFLJ010000107.1 GCA_947447815.1 Chitinophagaceae bacterium
ACTTTATCATAAATATCTTTATCTCCCATACACATATATCCTATCCTTAAACCAGCAAGTGCAAAGTTCTTAGATAGTCCAGTAATTGTTATTGTTCTTTTCTTAATTTCTTCTGAGATGGATGCGATTGAAATAAAAGAATTATCATAATTAATATCTGCCCATATCTCATCCGAAATGATAATACAATCGTTGGAAATGGCTAATTCTCCCAGCCAGATTAAATCCTCTTTGGTAACTGTTTTACCCAATGGATTATTCGGATTGCAGATAAAAATTACTTTAGTCTTATTATTTATAATGCTCAATGCATGTTCTCTGTTGATGCTGCCATCCATTTTATTGAGGGGTGAAGAAAGAACTGTAGCTCCAGCATTTTCTATGGATTTCCTGAATAAAAAATCTACTGGTTCAAATAAGAGTGCAGTATCGCCTTCACTAAGAAAAGCTTCTGCAGCAACATATAGCCCATAAGCAGCAGAATTTACCGGCAATATATATTCGGGAGAATACAGCACATTTTTTGTGAGTAGATACCACTGTGCAATAGCTTCTCTAAAATCCAGTAACCCTTCAGCAGGGCCATAGGAAAATATTCCAGAACTGATGTACTCATTAATTGCTTCTGTTATAACAGGTGCAACAGGGAAATCTGGATCGGCAGCTGTCAGTGGAATAACATCATGAGGCAAGGTTGCCCAACGATAGTTAAAAGCTCTTTTTCTAAGTATATCCAATTGAATATCCTGTCCCTGAAAGGATGCCATGTTTAATTATTTAGATAGTTGGATAAATGGAACTTTAAAGTTGTCGTATTTCTCCGGGTGTATAAATTGATCCAGTAAGTTTCTGCCTTCATATAAATATTCAGCGATTACAGGCTTTCTTTTTTCATTGAATAATTCAAAAGACTCCTTATTAATAATTAGTTTACTCAGCAAACAAGAATCTTCTAAAGCACTGTTTACACCCTGACTGGTAAACGAAAGTAAAGGGTGAGCGGCATCTCCCAATAAAACAATATCATTTACATGAAAAGATTCTACAAGATCTACATTAAACAGTGTCCATAAGTACAGTTTACTTGTCTCTGTATTATTCAAAATGTGGTTATACTCATCTGGTATATGGTTACTTATTTCTTTTACAAAGGCTTTTATTGCTTCCTGATTATTTTCAGGACATTTAACTTTATTTACATTCATTTGAATAAACCATAATACGGTATCTGTGTTTCCTGGTATTATGCCAACATTGAATCCACTTTCAGGATCATTAAACTTTATAAATTGATGTTGTAAAGCAGCAACTGTATTTTTATCTTTATACATACCTACCACTTCTTTGTAGGGCACAAGTTGTTTTGGATGACCTGGGAAAAGGAAATTGCGCAAATCAGAATGAAACCCATCAGAGGCTACCACAATATCAAATTCTTCGGTATGACCATCCTGAAAGGTAAGTTTCTTCTTTTTCGATTCCTGGTCTACTTCGATTTCAATCAACTTCTTATTGAAGAAAAGCTGTTCTTTATTTAAATTGACTTTTATGGTATTAAGGAAATCCTCCCGGCTAATAGCAAGGCAATCCCCAATATTGGTTTTAGAAGTATTGCCAGTCGTTTTATGATGCGATACATATTCATCGATCAAAACCCCTTGATCACAAACCTGTTGATGAAGTCCCATTTGTTTGAGGAGTTTTAGCCCGTTTGCCATAATAAGGAAACCAAGGCCATTGTCGTGTAAACCATCGGAACGTTCAAATAGCTTGAAATCATGTCCTATCTGTGTCAAATTGTAAGCAAGACTTAATCCTGCAGTACCTCCCCCGATTATCGCAATTGACTTTTTTATTTCCATCAGCTTTATTTAACTTTTATCCATAAATAAGGGCACTTTTCCATAACATAACTCTGTAAATTTATAATTTTTATGCAAATAGGTATTTTCTGTTATAATATTTCTTCAATCCAAATCCATTATCAACAGGGTGTTTATGGGCATTTACCCTACTTTGACAATTATATGACATGACAATGACCGTTGTCAGCCAAGATACTGTCAGGTATAGGATACTTTTGCGTCTGACTAATTCAAAGGAATAAAAAGAACAATGATGCAGGTTCCCCAATTTTATGTTATAGGAATAAATTATCGAAAAACTGACACGGCTGTCAGGGGGAATTTTGCCATTAATAGCGATCAGCATATCACTATTCTTCAGCAAGCTAAAGAACTTGGAATTAAAGAACTCTTCGTATTAAGTACTTGTAACAGAACAGAATTATATAGCTTAGCGCCTGATGCCGACACCCTTATTCGCATCTTATGTTCTCAAACTGAAGGCGACGAACAAACTTTCCGTCAATTATGCTACATTAAATCTGGAATAGCTGCTATAGAACATATGTTTTCTGTAGGTGCAGGACTAGATTCTCAAATACTGGGTGACTACGAGATAGTAGGCCAAATGAAAATTGCTGCTAAGTTCGCAAAGGGTCAGCATATGATTGGCTGTTTTATAGAGAGATTGCTGAATACTGTTTTACAGGCTTCAAAGTTGATTAAGAACGAAACTGCACTTAGCAATGGAACAGTTTCTGTGTCTTTTGCAGCTATTCAGTTTATCAAAGAACACCTTTCTATTGCTGATAATGCTAAAATCGTTTTGATAGGTACAGGTAAAATAGGAAGTAATACCTGCAAGAATCTGATTGATTATGTAGATTCTAAACAAATTACGGTTATCAACAGAACGGATGAAAAAGCATTGCAGTTATCTAAATTGCACAATATTAGTTTTGCATCTTATGCTGATTATAAAGCTAAAGTGGCAGAGGCTGATGTTGTAATAGTAGCTACCAATTCAGATAAACCAATCATTAATAAGAATGATTTGACTGGCAATAAACAAATATTAGTTGATCTTTCTATCCCTAATAATATAGACCCTAATGTTGCCGAACTAGCGAATATTGTTTTAGCAAATGTGGATGATCTTGCTAAGATTAATGATGAGACTTTAAAAATGAGAATGGCTGAAGTACCTAAAGCTCTTGCAATAATAGATACCCACAAAGAAGAATTTCTGGATTGGAACGCCATGAGAAAACACGTTCCGTTATTAAAAGCAGTAAAGCAAAAACTGATGGATATGCATAACTGTCAGATGTTTTTATCTTCTTTATGTTGTCAGAGTTCAACTTCTGCATTGACAGTAAAACAAGATGCTATTCAGAAAGTAGTTAACAATGTAGCTGTAAAAATGAAGCAACAAACACAACCTGGTTGCCATTATATTCAAGCTATTCACGATTACATTTCAGCTGCACAAAACTAATGAAAACATTAAAAATAGGCACACGCGAAAGCCAGCTGGCAGTGTGGCAAGCTAAAAGAGTTCAAAAACTTCTGGCTGATAACCATATTGAAAGTGAATTGGTACTGATAAAAAGCGAAGGGGATATCGATCTGGTAACGCCTTTATATGCTTTAGGTGTTCAAGGTGTTTTTACCCGAACTCTGGATGCAGCTTTACTTAGTGGCAGAATAGATATCGCTGTTCATTCTATGAAAGATGTTCCTACACAACTGGCCGTTGGCATTAGCCAGGCTGCTGTACTGGAAAGAGCAAACTATAGGGATTTGCTGGTTTTGAACAAGAACAGAAAAGAAACTGATAACATTCAATTGTCTGATGAAATAATTACGATAGCTACCAGTAGTGTTCGTAGAAAAGCACAGTGGATGAATCGTTACCCTCATCATCTAATTGATAATATTAGAGGGAATGTAAATACAAGGCTTAATAAGGTAGCAGAAAGTAATTGGTATGGAGCCATCTTTGCTGCTGCAGGACTGGAAAGAATAGAACTTCGTCCTGAAGACGCTATCGAACTTGACTGGATGCTGCCCGCTCCTGCTCAGGGTGCAATCATGATTGTTTGTAGAGAAGAGGATAACGAATCTAAAACAATCTGTGGTCAGTTAAACCACTTGTCTACCGAAATATGTACTAAAATTGAAAGAGATTTTTTAAAGACTTTAATGGGAGGATGTTCTACACCCATCAGTGCATTGGCTGAAATAAAAAATGAAGACCTTTATTTTACTGGTAATATATTTTCTCTTGATGGAAAAGAGAAAAAGGAAATTTCTTTATCCGTAATGCACACCAGTGATGCTAAAAATATTGGGGTAAGAGCAGCAGAACAATTACTACAGGAAGGTGCAAATAAAATAGTGGAGAGCATTAGAAATGCAAACTAATTACCCTCAGATTCTGTGCACCAGATTACTGGACAGCTCCCTCACAGAAAAGCTGCCATCCCAGAATATTGCCCTTGATTGTATTTCTTTTATTGATATTAAAGTAGATAAATCAATTGCACTTGCCGATAAGATTCAGGCTTTAGCTACTGAAAAAGTCAAAGTAATATTTACCAGCAGCAATGCAGTAGAAGCGGTGGATGCACATTTGATATCGCCTCCAGACTGGGAGATATACTGTATTGGGGGAAAGACTAAAGAAACAATTGAAGAAAAGTTTGGCTTCAACTCTATCAAAGGGTTTGCTGATTCGGCTAAAGAACTGGCTAAACTAATTGTAAAGCAAAACTTTGCATCTACTATTTACTTCTTTTCGGGGAATAAGAGAATGAATCATCTGCCTGAAATTCTGGCGGATAATTTGTTTGATTTAAAAGAGATCGTTGTTTATACAACCGAATCTGCAACACATACTATTGATAAAGAGTATGATGGAATTATGTTTTTTAGTCCGAGTGCAGTGAATAGTTTTTTTGAGGTAAACAAAATAAAGGATTCAGTTGTTCTTTTCGCAATTGGTGATACAACCGCTAATGCTATTGCTGATAAAACAGAAAATGAAATAATTATTGGCAGAAAACCAGATGCAGAATTATTATTGCAAAAAGTAGTAGAAAGATTTACATAGTGATACAAGATTTTTGTTACCAGTTACTAGTAACCGGTAACCAGTAACTAGTAACAGTAATTACTTAAAAACATAAAACGTAAACATAATGTCAGCTTTAAAGAACGATTTATTACTAAGAACGCTAAGAGGAGAAGAGGTAGAAAGATCGCCAGTGTGGATGATGCGTCAGGCAGGTAGATACTTACCAGAGTACATGGTATTGAGAAGAAAATATGGCTTCTTTGAAAGATGTCAGACACCTGCACTTGCTTGTGAAATAACAGTACAGCCAGTAGACATAGTAGGAGTAGATGCGGCTATATTATTCTCTGATATTCTGGTGGTACCTCAGGCAATGGGACTAGAAGTACAAATGGTAGAATCTAAAGGGCCATTGTTGCCAGATCCAATTAAAATAGATAGTGATTTAAACAGAATCAGAGTCCCTGATGTAAATGAAACTTTAGGCTATGTATTTGATGCTATCAAACTTATAAAACAAGAATTAAATGGCCGAGTGCCATTGATTGGTTTTGCAGGTGCTCCATGGACAATCCTTTGTTATATGGTGCAAGGAAAAGGCAGTAAAACATTCGATGAGGCCAAGGCTGTTTGTTATACACAGCCACAATTAGCACATCAGTTATTACAAATGATTACTGATACTACTATAGCCTATCTAAAAGGACAGGTAGCTGCAGGTGCTGATACTATTCAGGTGTTTGATAGCTGGGGAGGATTATTAAGTCCGCATGATTTTGAAAATATTTCTTTGAAATATATCCGTCAGATTGTAGCTGCTTTAAAAGACGATGTGCCTGTTATTGTTTTTGCAAAAGGAGCCTGGCATTCTTTGAAGGAAATGGCTGATACTGGTGCTGCAGGTCTAGGTATTGATTGGTGTATTAAGCCTGAACTGGCAAGACAATTTGCTGGAGACAACGTAACCCTTCAGGGCAACTTTGATCCTGCTAAACTATTATCACCAATACCGGTAATACAACAGGAAGTTAAGACAATGATTAAAGCATTTGGAACTAAAAGATACGTAGCTAATCTGGGTCATGGGATATTGCCAAACGTTCCGGTAGATCATGCCCGAGCATTTGTAGATACGGTAAAGGAGTTTAGTTAATAAGTACGAATTTTAGTATTAAATCTCATAAATAAATATATGCAAGAACAAAATCTAAAGAACCATTCTCAGTTAGTACCTGGTTACCACTACGTACTGTTTACTATTTTAATAGTTATACAGGTATTGTCTATTGTAAATCTTGTTTCAACAATCAGTACAGGTACTAGCTTAATTCCAGCGTTAATGTTTTTGTTGTCTGCAGTTTCCCTGATATTAATCGCTTTCTTTTTAAGAGCTTTCGCTCTTAAAGCACAGGATAGAGCTATCAGAGCAGAAGAAAACTTACGTCACTTTGCTTTAACTGGTAAGTTGTTGGCTAGCAGTTTAAAAGCACAACAAATAGTGGCTTTACGTTTTGCTTCCGATGAAGAGTTTGTCTCACTTGCTGCAAGAGCCGCTAAAGAAGGATTAAACAATAAAGGCATCAAAGCTGCTATTAAGAACTGGAGAGGAGATTTTTACAGGGTTTAATACATACAGAAACTATATCTATTAAAGCTCATTCTATAGAATCAAACATCCTATATCCAACCTTTTAGCAGGTAAATTGTTATCAAAGCTGAAAACGTAAAAAGATGATTAAGAAAAAGCCTGACTTAGTAGTATGGGATGAAGAGCGAGGATATTATCCTCGAGAATTGACATTTGGTAGTAATATAGGTGCACCTGCTATTCAGGCTGATAATGTTGATGGTTGGAAATTAGCTAAAATAAAAGATGTAAATACCGAATTCGATACAAGGTATAATGAATTATTAGTAGAAGCCCAGAAACTAAAGGATGAATACGAGTGGAACAGGATTATTTATACGGAGGTTAAATATAGTTTCCAGCCAAT
>CANFLJ010000108.1 GCA_947447815.1 Chitinophagaceae bacterium
ACCTGTTTAATCTTTGTTTTGTCCAGCGATATACTAAAAGTAATCTTAGCAGGCAATCTTCGTTCCAAACTTACGCCAGTGGTAATGCACAGAATTAATCAGCTTTCAGGCCTTATTCTCGTAGGCTTTGGTGCAGCACTTATTTACGGAATACTAAGATAGTTTCAGCTTGCCAGTTACTGGTTGCTGGTTTGTATTAACTCTTTTAACCTCTTAAACCTCTAAAACTTTAAAACTACTTTTTACTTTGCAAAACGCTATCCATATTGCTTAATCCCTTTTCGAAATCTGGTCCTATCATTTTGTCCATAAATAAATAGAAATATTTACACATTGGGCGCGTTGTAATTGGTGTTCCTGCCGCATCCTGATCCATTGCCCAGGTTATTTTTGTTCCATCCCCTTCTTTACTAAAAGTATATTTCACTTTGCTGGTACCCATACCATCAAACGTAAGATCTGAAGTAATAAACTCATTCTCTTTTACATCAGTTACCATCAGGTTTCCCTTGCCTACATTCTTATTGGTGCTATTCCAGCTATAGCCAGCTCCCTTACCAATGCCTGTACCAAAGTACTCCATTTTGGCGGTTGTGTCCAGCTTATACCATGGCGACCATTTGTTCCATTGGTGCAGGTCGTTTACCAGCGTAAACACATTAGTTACATCTGCTTTTATTACCCGGCTTCTTTCTACATGACTTTTGCCTGGAAGTATAAAAGAGATTACCAATAGACTTACTATTACTATTCCAATCCATTTAAGGATTTTGATAATTATTTTCATATTGTTTAATTATTGATATGACAAACATAATATTTGGTTCTGAAAATTCAAAACATTGCCACTTTTTACTTTTAAATTGATCCTTAATCTTAATTGTCTATTTGAAATTCAGTTTGATACTTAGTTTTCTGCTCTTTTTTAAAATGAACTATTATATACCTTAATAGGGATAATCTTACATTTGTAGCCAATAGGGTGTATTATGAAGAAAAAGTTGATAGGGTATAGTATATTTTTTATAGTACTGATACTGGGGTTCTGGTATTTTTTGTTTAAGGATACCGATGTGTTTACCCGCAGCACATTGCTGCAGAGAGGGTATGTAAAACAATTCTCTTTTACCAACCAGGATGGCTTACAGTTTTCTAACCTTGATATTGCAGGCAAAGTATGTGTAAGCAATTATTTCTTCACTACTTGTCGCGGAATTTGTCCTAAGATGAATAATAATATGCGCAAAGTATATGAGGCATTCAAGGATAATAGTGATGTAATGATTCTGTCTCATTCCTGTAATCCGGAAAGAGATTCTGTGCCGATAATGAAGCGTTATGCCGATTCGATGAAAGTAAATACCCGCCAATGGGTATTTCTTACCGGACGAAAAGATAGTTTGTACAATACTGCCCGCTTTAGTTATGGTATAGATGATCCTAAGAATGCCGTAAATAAAATAGAAGACGATTTTATTCATACGCAGTTCTTTGCTTTAATCGACCGAAATGGAAATGTTCGTGGAGGGGTATATGATGGGCTTAAAGAGGATGAAGTGGAGAAACTAATTTCAGATATAAAATCACTGCTGAAAGAAAAGCCAAATCATTTTGTTAACGGGGTATTTAATAATTAATATTACTGTATGATAATGGATTCTTTTAATGACTTACTAAGAAGAAATCAATTGAGTGTTACAGATAGTAGAATAGCCATTCTGGATTTGTTTGCCCATAGCAGCTCGGCACTGGCACATGCAGATATTGAAAAAGCAACTCACGAAAAATATGATCGAGTTACCATCTATCGCACCCTGCAGACTTTTGTAGAAAAAGGAATTATTCATACTATCCCTACTACCGATAATTCGGTATTATATGCCCTATGCAAAGATGCTTGTGCTAATGGGCATCATCATGATAATCATGTACATTTTATCTGTGATGAATGTAGTACAACTTACTGCCTGGATAATGTTAGTATTCCAGACATTATTTTACCAGAAGGTTTTATAGCCGAGAGAAAAGATGTAGTAGTAAGTGGAATTTGTAAATCCTGTAAACGAACTATATAATGATACTTGTAACTGGCGCTTCAGGATTGTTGGGAACCGAGCTGATAAAACAATTGGCTGCAGAAGGTAAAGCAATCAAGGCATTATACAAAACTACTCCACCATCCTTTAAACATGCTTCTATTGAATGGGTAGAAGGTGATATAATGGATGTAGTATTCCTGGATGAATTGCTATCAGAAATAGACACTGTATATCATTGTGCTGCTATTGTTTCTTTTAGTCCAAAGGATAAAGAGTTATTGTATAAAATAAATGTAGAAGGAACAGCTAATGTTGTAAATGCTTGCCTGAATAATAATGTACAAAAGCTGGTTCATGTAAGTTCTGTAGCATCCTTGGGCAGAGGGATAAAGAATGCAGTGCAGGACGAATCGGCCGTATGGAATGAAGGCGATAAGAATACAGAGTATGCCAGATCTAAAAGACAGGGCGAGATGGAGGTGTGGAGAGGAATAGCAGAGGGATTAAATGCAGTAATTGTTAATCCATCTATTATTCTCGGTGCAGGTAACTGGGACGCTGGATCTACTAAAATATTTAAAACTATCTTCAATGAGTTTCCTTGGTATTCTACCGGTATCAATGGTTTTGTAGACGTACAGGATGTAGCTAAAGCAATGATATTATTAATGGAAAGTTCGTTGAGTGGGCAACGTTATATTCTTAATAAGGATAATATTTCCTACGAGGATATATTTAAAAAGATTGCAACCTTTTTTGGAAAGAAACCGCCTCACAAAGTAGTTACTCCATTTATTGCTGCTATAGTTTGGAGAGTGGTTAAACTTAAAACTATGTTTGGCGATAAGGCACCACTGATAACTAAAGAAACCGTTACTACAGCATTGGAGAGATACTATTACAAAAATGAAAAGCTTTTAGCTGCTGTTCCTGCTTTCTCCTATCATTCAATAGATGATACGCTTAAGAGAATATGTAAAGAGCTTACAGCGCAGTATCATTTAAAGTAAAAAATAATGGAAATTACATATACCTTATCACAACTTCCCGAGATAGCTGCTATATTAATATCAACAAGTAAACACAATCCAGTGTGGGCATTCAATGCTTCAATGGGTGCTGGTAAAACTACTTTGATATCAGAATTGTGCCGACAGCTGAATGTAACAGATACTACCAGTAGCCCTACTTTTTCTATCATCAATGTATATCTTACTAAAGAAGGCGAATCTATTTGTCATATGGATTGGTACAGACTTCAGGATGAAGAAGAAGCTATCAGAACAGGTGTAGAAGATGCCTTGTATGATAATAAATTGACTTTTGTAGAATGGCCAGATAAAGCTGCTGGTCTATTGCCCTCTAATACATTATTTATTGATATTGATATATTGGATAGTGATACAAGAAAAATTACTATAAAAAAGGTTACTGCATAAAGTATTCTGACTAATTTAAAAAATTATATCTTTACTATAATAACTACCAAACGATTATGGCTACCAAACCAATTATTTCTACTTCTTTCAACTACGAAACATTAGAAGAGAAATTAGATGTAAAACATGCTGGATCAAAACTACAGATAGGAATACCCAAAGAGTTTGCCTTTCAAGAAAACAGGGTTTCACTTACGCCCGATGCGGTAGGAGTGCTGGTAAGTAATGGTCATGAAGTAGTGGTAGAACATGATGCTGGAGATGGCAGTCACTTCCCTGATAGAGACTATGCAGAAGCAGGTGCCAAAATAACGTATGATAAAGCAGAAGTATTTAAAAGCCCTGTAATTCTGAAGAGCGCCCCAGTAGTGCTGGAAGATATTCCAAACCTTCAGATGAATCAGTTTATCATCTCTCCAATACATCATTCTGCTCTTCGTAAAGAAATTGTAGAGAAGATGATGGAGAAGAAGATTACGGCCATTAGCTTCGAGAATCTTAAAGATGACAATGGTTCTTATCCTATAGTAAGAAGCATGAGCGAAATAGCGGGAAGTGCGGTAATGTTGATTGCCGGTCAGTACCTTAGTAGTTTTAATCATGGCAAAGGGGTTTTACTCGGTGGTATCAGCGGTATTCCACCTACCAAAGTAGTGGTGATTGGCGCAGGTATTGTAGGAGAATGTGCTACCAGAAATGCTCTTGCACTTGGATCCAGCGTAAAGGTTTTTGACAATAACGTATATAAACTAAAGCAACTTGAAAATAATTTAGGACATAGAATCTGGACCAGCGTTTTAGAACCTAAGATATTGGCAAAACAATTAAAAACCTGCGAAGTAGCAGTAGGTGCCTTGAGTAACGAATTTGGTAGAGCACCAGTAGTAGTTACTGAACAAATGGTAGCGGCTATGCGCCCTGGAAGTATTATTATCGATGTTGCTATTGATAGGGGAGGTTGTTTTGAAACCAGTGAACTTACCAGCCACGAAAATCCAACCTTTGTTCAGCATGATGTAATTCACTACTGTGTGCCAAATATTCCAAGTGGATTTGCCCGAACAGCAAGTCAGGCAATCAGCAATGTACTAATGCCGCTATTACTTAAAATAGGAGAAGAAGGAGGAATAGAAGAATTAATCTGGCACAATTTCTACCTTAGAGAAGGAATCTACTTATTCCATGGCTCTCTGACTGACTTTTACATCAGTCAGAAGTTTGAATTGAAATTTACCGACCTCAATTTATTAATTGCCAGCAAGCGTTAAAGAGATTAAATTATTCTCTTTAACTTATTCATGTTGATAATAGTGATTTTGCTTAAATGCACATCAATCATATTGTGATCT
Organism: Chitinophagaceae bacterium; assembly: GCA_947447815.1. Lineage (GTDB taxonomy): Bacteria > Bacteroidota > Bacteroidia > Chitinophagales > Chitinophagaceae > CANFLJ01. The sequence continues at coordinate 4,828 of CANFLJ010000108.1, forward strand.
TTAAAGTCACCTAAGGATCTGATGGTGCTTTCCGTAGCTGTTCCAGCCAGGTTAGCTAAATCTTCTCTCGAGATGCTGATCGCAAATTCAGGATCGTTATTCTTGTTATAAGTATCATGCAAATGAATAAGTGCATCTGCTACTTTTTTTCTAACGGAGTTATAAGCAAGCTTTAAAAGCTGGTCTTCTTTTTCTACCAGATTATCAGAAAGTAGCTTAATAAATTTCTTAGAAACTTCCTGATTCTTATATATCAATGATTGAAAATCTTCTTTGCTGATCATGCACAATTCGCAATCTTCCAGTGCAGTAGCAGAATCTAAGTTCTTGCCGCCTTCCAGTAAGGATAAGTATCCAAAAAAGTCGCCTTCGTTGTGCAAACCAGTAATAAATTCTTTATTCTGAGGGTTTAATTTATACGTTTTTACTCTTCCTTTAATAATAAAGTAAACACATTTAGGAAATCCACCTTCATCATAAATAACATCCTTCTTTCTATATTTTCTATGTTCTTTAGAATCAGATAGATCTTTCAGCGCATCAAAGTTCTTTGCTTCGATGATAAAATCGCTAAGTCCTTCTAAATCTTTAGTGTATTCTTTTTTAATGATTTCGGCTTTTTTCAAACGGCTTTCTACCGCGTTTAAAAGTTCTATATCATCAAAAGGTTTGGTAAGATAATCATCAGCACCCATATCCATGCCTTTTCTAAGGTCAGATTTTTCTGCTTTTGCAGATAGGAAAATGAATGGAATACCAGCAGTAGCTTCGTTTTTAGAAAGAAGGTGCAATACGCCATAGCCATCTAAAATAGGCATCATTATATCGCATATGATAATATCCGGATGTTCTCTGTTGGCTGCTTCTACTCCTTCTTTTCCGTTTCTGGCAGTAGTTACACTATAGTTAGCAAGTTGAAGAATTTCGGATGTGTTTTCACGCATCGCATCATTGTCTTCAATCAATAAAATTTTCTTTATCATTCTTGTTCGTGTTTGTTCGGTAACTTGATGAAAAAGGTAGTTCCCTTTCCAAATTGGCTCTCAAAAGTAATGCTACCGCCTAATAGTTCAATAAATTTTGCAACAATATTTAATCCAAGACCCGTTCCCTGGATATTTGTAGCGTTTTTTGCGCGGAAAAAGCGTTCAAATAAATGCTCCTGATCTTCTTCTGGTATACCTATACCATGATCAGTTATCTGTATTGTGATTTCAGACCTGTATGCTTGTGTGAAAATTTCAATATTTGAATTTTCTGGGGTGAATTTTATGGCGTTGGATACCAGATTAAAAACAACCTGTCTTATTATTTTCTCATCTAAGTATACTTCCTTTATACCGGTATGATCATATAATAGTTGTTGTCCCTTTTTAGCTACTATCTGTAAATCCTGCAAGACTACTCCAATGAATGCTTCTAAATCAAATGTGGTATAATTTAGTTCCACTTTCCCTTCTTCCAGTTTACTGATAGACAGGGTGTCATTTAATATTTCTGTGAGATGGGCAACCGACGACTTTATTCGAACCATATGTCTTTGCTGATTCTCTTTATCTTCCAGTTCTCCATATTTACCTACCAGCGATATAGAGGATAATATGGTAGCTAATGGCGTTCGGAACTCATGAGAGGCCATTGAAACAAATCTTGACTTCAGTTCGTTCAAATCTTTCTCCTTTTCAAGTGCAGCACTTAATTCTTCACGGGAGTTTTCCAGGTCATGAAGAGCTTCTTCCAGTATCATGGTCCTGTTTTTTACCCTTTTTTCCAGATCATTGGTTAGCTTTTCCAGTTCTGCTTTCTGGTTCTTTAGCGCGTCTTCTATATGCTTACGGGTAGTAATATCAATGATAAATGCAATAGTAAATTTGCCTTCTTCATCTACAAAGGGGCTAAGACTAATTTCTACAGGAAACTCTGTGCCATCTTTCTTTTTAGCAAAAAGATCCATCCCTATACCCATATTTCTGGGCTTGGGCGCTTCGGAATAATGGTCTCTGTGGCTATGATGATTCTTTGCAAATCGTTCTGGTATTAGCGTTTCAATAGGCTGATTTAATAATTCATCTTTATCATA
>CANFLJ010000109.1 GCA_947447815.1 Chitinophagaceae bacterium
GTATCTATTCTTTTTCCTTGTACAATATAGTATTGACAATTGCTGCTGGCTTTTTGAGGATTATCATCTCTTGCAGCAGCCAAAGCTCCTTTTTTATGAAATAAATTGTTTCTGAATTCTGCAGGCACTCTTTCTCCAGGAGCCGAACCATTGCCCAGCATGGCAACACTATCCGCATGCTTGCTTTGAGGATCACCACCCTGTATCATAAAACCATTTATAACACGATGATATAATAAACTATCATAAAATCCCTGTTTTACCAATTTAATAAAGTTATCACGATGTAATGGCGTGGAATTATACAATTTAGCCACCATTATTCCATAAGGGGTAGTAATTTCGACAAGGGTTTCCTTTTCTTTTTTTACAGCAGATACTTCTTTTGTTGCTGAAGCCTTTGCAGAAGCAGCAACTTTCTTGGTAGGTTTAGTTTGAGCAAACAGAGTAGTATTAATACCTACTGTTCCTATTGCAATCATAAAGAATAAAAATGTAGCTTTCAGTTTCATTATATCAATTAGTTGAGATTAAAAATTAGTATTATCAAAATAAAGAACTACATGATCTTTTATGAAATTCTCTTGTTCTATTGCATCCATCACTGGCAATTCCTTTAGCTGCGTAAAATGCGGCCACCCTTCTTCATCGGTACCATCCAGTACATAAAATCCGCTGGAAGCAAGAACAGTACAAATTCCAATATGCATCAAATCCTGTTTCTCTTCTTTTGTAAATTCTGTTTTATGAACCATCAGCTCCTGAATACCTATTAAGTACAGAATTGCTTCTAAATCTGGCTTTTTACCAAATCGTTCTATTAATTTACCCTGTAATGCCCACCAGCGCGTTTGAAAATCTTCGTTTAATACCATTGGAGCAAATGTAATGATATGAAGATGATAAATACAAATTGAAATTCATAAAAATGTCAACACTTTTTAGTGTTTGACTACTTTTTAAATAAATCGCCAAAAATATTAATATAAGAAAGTCCTTTAAAAGTTTGGTAATATTTAAACAACATTATATTTGCTCTCGATAATTATTAATAAAAAAACTATTACGGTGCTTAACGAACAAAACGACAGAAAAATTGAAAATATCTTTAGTAAGAAAGTAAGAGCAGGAAAAAGAAGAACTTACTTCTTTGATGTTGTTGCTACTAAAAATATGGATTACTTCTTAGTAATTACCGAAAGTAAGAAAAGACTTGATGGCAATGGTTACGAACGTCATAAGATTTATCTGTACAAAGAAGACTTTAATAAGTTTATGAAAGGGCTTAATGAAACTGTTGATTACATTAAGACAGAGCTTATGCCAGACTTCAATTTTGAATCGTTTGATTACGACGATGATTTTGTGCAAGACACAGAAGCTGGTAGTTCAACCGTTAAAGTAGAAAACGTTATTGAATCAATTCCTGTTGAAGCGCCTGTAGAGGTGAAAGAGGTAGCCCCAAAGCCTGCAGAAGGTTCCGCTCCTTCGGCTCATGAAGAAGTAGATAAATGGTAATTTTAAAAGCACTTTTATAATAGAATCCGTTTCAATGTTTTGAAACGGATTTTTTATGTTGTTTATTCGCATCATAAATGATTGACTATGGCCATAAGAATATTTATTACAGGAGGCACTTTTGATAAGGAGTACAATGAACTGAATGGACAGCTATTTTTTAAGGATACGCACTTACATGAGATGCTTAAGCTGGGAAGATGCAGAGTGGATGTGGATATACGTACTTTGATGATGATAGATAGTCTGGAAATGAAGGACGAAGACCGAGATTTGATAGTACAACAATGTATTAAATCGGAAGAAGATAAAATTGTTATTACACATGGCACCGATACCATGGTAGAAACAGCTACTGTGCTGGCTAATGCAGGCATTTCTAAAACGATCATTATTACAGGAGCAATGATTCCATACAAGTTTGGTAGTAGTGATGGACTATTTAATCTGGGTAGTGCTCTTGCTTTTGTACAAACACTTCCTTCAGGAGTTTATATAGCAATGAACGGGAAATACTTTAACTGGAATAACGTTCGTAAAAACAAACAGACAGCACAGTTTGAAGAACTGGTTTAGCTTATTGTAATTCAAATTATTATTATCTATTTAAACAACAATTAAGCTTAATACTACCAACAAAAAAAGCACTCAATTTGAGTGCTTTTTTTGTTGGTAGCCGGTACGGGAATCGAACCCGTCTTTGCCCCGTGAAAGGGGGCTGTCCTAACCGATAGACGAACCGGCCATCTCCTAAAAGGAGTGCAAATATATAAGTGTAGCAGTTACCACCAAACTTTTTATGATAATTAATTTTATTAATTCTTTTTTGTATTGATTATCATTGGTTTATAAAGAAATATTTTTGAAGAAATATTATCCATTTGCATAATCTTCCAGATAATTAAACCTTTCTGTCAACTGTCCTTTGTTAAGAATTGTTGCATTCTTCATCAATTCGCTGTCCTCATTGGTAAAGTTGTCCAGAATATATTTCAATATCTGCTCACCAAAATATCCACTTGCATCTCTTGGTAGTTCATTAGGAAGATTACCTACTGCCATCAGATCAATGCTGGAAGAAAGATAAGGAGCTGTTTTATCTCCCGTCAATACATCTACTCCATATACAGGTTCTGCAATGGTACTATCACCAAGATTACAAGGAATACTTCCTCCTGCATCATCGGTGATATCTGCTATTGTTTTAATCGTAAAATTTGGTTGTCTTATCGTATCCCAATTAAAAAGTCTAGGTATCTTTTTATCCCAGTATATCCCATTCATGAGTATATCCGTTTCAGAACAAAAAGGTTCAAACAAACAATCATATTGCTCAGGGTAACTATGAAAATTATCTCTGTGATAATTAAAGTTTAATCTGTTCTTGTACAACGTTTTTCCTTTCAGGTGTACGTATACCGGATAGGTATATTTATTAGCCAGATAATCGTCTGGTTCTACTTCCTGAATGTCCATCATATTCATTACTTCCAGTATACCATGCGCTACTCTCCCACTTCCGGTAATGGCAATCTTGATATTGGGTAATTTTAATCCGAAATATGATTGAATCAACTGACGATAATCTTTTGCCTGCCCTACTCTCCCAAGGTCAAATTGCCCGGTTCTGTTGCCATAAGCCATAATACCGTTATGAGCCCCTACTATGCCTGCAAAGAAACCAAAGCCTAATACTCTTTGTCCATCTTCGTGTTCAAAACACTCAAAGTCGATAAGGGTATTCTCGTTATTCATTAATGTCTTAAATAACTTTTGATTGTATGATTGTTTCTTCTTGGTATGAGAAAAGAATACATATGTCTTTTTAGGTATCAACTGAGCAATTGGAACTTCTTTTATCCCTATCAAAATATCGCAGATAGCAATATCTTCTACCACTTCTATTCCCTGCTTTTTATATTCTTCATCGCTGAAGCATCTGCTGTCAGAAGATTGAACAATAACCTTAATATCCTTTTTAGAATTGTTTACCAATTTACATTGTGTAGGTGTAAGCGCCACTCTATTATCGGCCGGTATCTTCCCTTCTCTTATCAATCCAATCGTTAGCATATCTAGTAAATAAGTTTATATAAACGGTGTAGTATATTCTAAAAAAATATTCAGTTTTGAATCATGTAAACATTCAACATGATTCAAAACTGAATACAAATAAAAGGATTAATTTAAAACTAACAAGTGGTAGTTTTAAATTCAATCTATTTTAACTTAGGAAAACCAGCTGCGTAATGCGTTGTATTCTCTGTTTTCACAACCCCAAAACCTGGATTCTTCTTAGCTTTAAAAATTCTTTTCTCTACAATGTGTCCATCATTGTGGTGGTACTTAGCTAATGTAGGTGCAAGAACCAATGAAACAATTGACATCAATTTAATCAATATGTTCATAGAAGGACCAGAAGTATCTTTGAAAGGATCACCAACAGTATCACCCGTTACAGACGCTTTGTGTGGATCAGATTTCTTATAAAACATTTCTCCATTAATATTTACCCCTTTTTCAAAGCTCTTTTTAGCATTATCCCAAGCACCACCGGCATTATTCTGGAACATACCTAATAATACACCACTTACGGTAGCACCTGCAAGGAAACCACCTAATGCTTCTGGGCCTAAAAGGAACCCAATTATGATTGGAGAGATTAATGCTATTGCACCAGGCAGTACCATCATTCTTAGAGAAGCTTCTGTAGATATAGCCACACACTTATCATACTCTGGTTTCCCAGTTCCTTCCATAATACCCGGAATTTCACGAAACTGACGACGCACTTCTTCCACCATACTCATGGCAGCATCACCTACTGCACTGATAGCAAGAGAAGAAAATATGAAAGGAATCATAGCACCAACAAATAAACTAGCTAATACTTTAGCTTTATAAATATCGATACCAACAATATCATAACCATTGTTTTTAATTACCCCTACATAAGCAGCAAATAATGCCAATGCAGTAAGTGCAGCAGAAGCGATAGCAAAACCTTTACCGGTAGCAGCAGTAGTATTACCAACAGCATCCAGAACATCGGTTTTTTCTCTTACTTCTTTAGGCAACTCGCTCATTTCAGCAATACCACCGGCATTATCAGCAATAGGACCAAAAGCATCTATTGCAAGTTGCATAGCAGTAGTAGCCATCATACCTGCAGCGGCAATAGCCACACCATATAAACCCGCACAAGCAAAAGAACCCCATATACCACCAGCAAGAACTAAAATAGGTAATAAGGTAGATTCTTTACCAATGGCAATACCACCAATTACGTTGGTAGCATGACCAGTAGCAGATTTACGAATGATACTCATTACAGGTCTTTTATCCATTGCGGTATAATACTCTGTAATAATTGAAATCAATGTACCAACGGTAAGGCCCACTAAGATAGCACCCATTACCCCATTTTGTGTAATAGCAATAGCGCCTTCTCTTACATCCATTGTTCCATCTATATAATCTCTTTTAAGATAAGAAGAAGAAGCAGGAAGTATGTAATATACTAGTCCGGCACTTGCAATTGCAGTAAGTACAATAGATCCCCAGTTACCCATATCCAGCGCTTTCTGTACACTTCTTGTATTTACGCCAGCAGTTTCGCTGATGCGTACAAATAAAGTACCAACAATCGAGAAAAGGATACCAATACCAGCAATCAGCATAGGAAGAAGGATTGGTGCAAATCCACCAAACTTATCTACGGATACAGCTTCTTGTCCTAATACCATTGTTGCAAGTACAGTAGCCACATAACTACCAAATAAATCGGCACCCATACCAGCTACATCACCCACGTTATCACCTACGTTGTCGGCAATGGTTGCAGGGTTTCTAGGATCATCTTCTGGTATACCAGCTTCTACTTTACCTACTAAATCGGCTCCTACATCGGCAGCCTTTGTATAAATACCACCACCCACACGGGCAAAAAGTGCAATAGACTCTGCACCCAGAGAAAAACCAGTAAGAACTTCGATAGTCTTTACCATTTCTTCTGAGTTAGCAGGAGCACCTGGTGCAAAAATGTGTCTTAAGATAATAAATAAACTACCAAGTCCTAATACAGCAAGACCAGCTACACCTAAGCCCATTACAGAACCACCTGCAAATGATACTTTAAGCGCTTTGGAAAGACTGGTTTTAGCAGCCTGAGCGGTACGAACGTTTGCTTTGGTAGCTACCGTCATTCCTATCCAGCCTGCAAAAGCACTACTGATCGCACCTACAATGAAGGATAATGAAATACTCCAGTGACTACCAGAATTACCCATGGCCATAAAGCCTAGTAATAAGGCAACAATAACTACGAAATACGATAAGATTTTCCACTCAGCCTTCAAAAAGGCCATAGCACCTTCAGCAATGTAAGTACTGATTTCTTTCATTCGATCACTTCCAGCATCTTGCTTTTCTACCCATTTATACTTTAAATAAGTGTACACAAGGCCAACTACTCCCATGGCAGGGACGGCATAAAACAACGTTAGATTCATAATAGATAATTAAAATATTTTGTTTTTTCAGTGCCCAAATAAATAGAAAACATTTTAACAAACAAGAAAATGTGCAATAAATTCTCAAAGGGCAATCGATGTCAAATATATATAATTAAACACTCAATCGTTATCTTATAAATATTTTAATTAAATCAATTATATGTATGGAGATAATCAATTACATAAGTATTGTTGTTAGAAAGTGTAAATATTACACAAAGTATGAGCTGAAATTATGTTGATAAGTAAATGGAAGAAACAAGAAAGAAAAAATACTACTATTAACTGAGAATACAGAATTTGATATTAGATATTTACATTTCAACCTCTTCCCATTATATAGTTTTTTTAGACTAATCTAAGTTCCATGACATTAAAATTGAATGCTAAAATGAATCTTCTTAGCTATAACAAACCATAACTTCAAATATGGCTGTTTTATCCTCTTTTAAGTAAAAATAAGTGGATATGATAAAAGTCATTTTAATAGAACTTTAATTCAGTTAGATTGCAGTTTTTAAAATTATCACACACAATAATCCTTTAAAATCAATTACAATAGGGAGGTTCTACAGTACACATTCAAATTGTAATTTTCTGTACACATTTTTCATTTCTTTTAATTCTTAATTTATGCCACATATTATTTTTCCAGATGGAGCGAACGATGTAAAACAACTTTTAATTGCTATTAATAATAAACATACGGAAGATGGAACCAAGAGTGTATTGAATGTGTACCTGAATGCTAATACTATCAACTTAGATAACGAAATACTGATTGCGGACCAGGCTAATACACTTGATAAGACTAAGTTGATATTGGCCCGAAAAGCAAGCAACAATATTGAATTGAGGGATTTAGAAATGAA
>CANFLJ010000110.1 GCA_947447815.1 Chitinophagaceae bacterium
CCGTAAATAAGTGCTGCACCAAAGCCTACGAGAATAAGGCCTGAAAGCTGATTAATTCTGTGCATTACCACTGGCGTAAGTTTGGAACGAAGATTGCCTGCTAAGATTACTTTTAGTATATCGCTGGACAAAACAAAGATTAAACAGGTGCCAAATACAATTAGTCTGTATTCCATTGGGTTGGCTGCATGTTGGGAATCTACTCCAATCGTTGCTGCCCAAACAAACCAGAATAAAAATGCTCCTGGATTTAAAGTATTCATAAGATAGCCCGTAAAAAAAGTGGCTACCATATCTCTTTTGCGGAATCTTTTTTCTATCTCATTTTCTTCCTCTTTTATTTCCATCTTTTTGAAAAACAGATTATATATACCCAGTATTATCAAAAAGATACTACCTCCTATTGCAATTGCATTTTTATGATCGAGTAAAGAGGTAAATAACTGCGAAAACAGATTACTGATTAATACCAAAGTAATATCGCTGGCCGAAACACCTGCTACAAATATGTATCCAGCTTTATGCCCATTGTTAAGGCTTTGTTTTATAATAGAAAAGATAACCGGCCCTACCGAAATTGACAGCAATAACCCTAATCCCAATCCTTTCAATAAAGCTTCTATCATGTAAATTGTTTAGTTAACATAGTAATAAGTAGTAGTCTCAAGTTGCAGGTTGCAAGTATTGTAAAGGAACTGGCAAATTTTACATAACTACATTGCAGAATATTTATCCTTGTTTTTGTAATTGTAAAAATGCCTGCCAGTCTTTTAGTAAATCCCCTTTCAATACTCTTGGAAATTTATGTTGCCCCCCCATCTTTCCCTTACTTCTCATAAATTCCATAAACTGATCTTCAGAAAGTATATCCAGAAAAACATCTTTAAGAGCACTCTTTCGTTCTACTGCATAATCGTCGTTCAGTTCTTTTAAGGTATCATCAATAAACTTTCTGAGTTCTTCTTTATCTACAACATCATTGCAGGCTACATACCAATGATGCGCAAAAAAATTGTTGTATGGAGTACCCGCCACCGTAAACTCAGGAATAGAAATATTGAACTTTTCGCCTGCCAGTTGTACTGCCTTATTCATATTCTCGACACTGAGGTGCTCCCCTACCAGACTTAAGAAATGTTTTGTACGACCTGTGATAACTATTTCTGATCTTTCCAGATCGGTAAAGCGAATAGTATCGCCAATCAGATAACGCCAGGTTCCGGCCGAAGTGCTGATTAGGATAGCATAGTCTTTTCCTTCTTCCACTTCATTTATAAAAAGTGTTATAGGTTTTTCTACCAAGTCGCCATTATGATCAAAGTTCTCATCATCAAAAGGAATAAATTCAAAGAAGATATGATCATTGGTAGACAACTTCATACCTGTTGCATTCTGTCGGTCCTGATAAGCCAGAAAGCCTTCACTTGCCAGATAGGTTTCGATATAGGTTAAAGGTTTGCCCAACAATTTTTCAAACCCTTTCTTATAAGGTTCAAAGCTTACTCCTCCATGTACAAAGAATGCAAGATTTGGCCATATATCATGAATATTATTGAGATTATAACGCTCTATAATCATCTCCATACACATCTGTATCCATGCAGGAACCCCTACCACAAAACCAATATCCCATTGGGGTGCTTTGTTTACAATATCCTCCAGTTTTTTGTTCCAGTCTTTCTCTTTAGCAATCTTCTTTCCTGGTTTATAAAAAGGCTGAAACCAGAAAGGAGCTTTTTTGGCAGTAATGCCACTAAGATCACCGGCAAAGTATCCGGATTCTTTTTGTAGATCTGTACTACCACCCAGCATCATCCATCCCCGACTTAATGCATTCCATGAAATATTTTCGTAATGACGTAGCCCTAATAATTGCCTGATCATCACTTTCTTATTCCCTCTAAGTAAATCGGTAGTAATAGGAATAAACTTACTGGAAGATTCTGATGTACCCGAAGAAAGTGCAAAGAATTTTATCTTGCCTGGCCAGCAAACATCAGGCACACCTTCGAGTGTTTTGTGCCACCAGGATTCGTAAATTTTATTATAATTAAAGATGGGAACATTCTCAGTGAATTTCTTATTCATCCCCTTTTTATCCGACAATATTTCATCAAATTTATATTGTTGCCCAAACTCAGTATATCGGGCTTTAGAAAGTAATTTTTTTAAAACTTTTTTTTGTTGTTTTACAGGGTCATTGCTGGATAAACTTAACGCTCTTTTTATTTTCTGAGGAACTGATATATTGCTAAGTGCCATTTTGAAATTATTGTACTGATAAAAAATGTAGGATACTAAACGCCTCCTAGTTTTCTAAAGCTTTTAAAAATTAGTTGAATATCTCTCCACCAATCGTACTCTCTGGCATATAGATTATCCAGTTTGTATAATGCTTCATTGGCAAGAGGATGTTCTTCTGAAACAGGTAACCCATAAACCGTTAAAATTCCTGTTCGTAAAGATGGTAGATTTTTTTCAGATAATGTATAGCCAACCCAAGTTTTTTTACCAACAAGTACTTTAAACATATTCTTAATACCTGCTATTGGTTTTTTAATGAACAGGAAAAGTAAAGGAAAAATGAATAACATAAAAGAAGCGATAAATATATCTACCATCCTTTTTGTCCTTCGGTAATATGGCTGAAACAAGTTATAATAGCCATCAGCGGTTAGTGATTCGCCTGCAGTAGTTTTGTTATCGCTTCCTACAATACTCTTGCTGTTAACTGCGTGAAAACGAAAGTTAATTGTATGTTTTGAATGTTGAATGATATCGATAATCCTTTTGTTGGTCAGCTCTCCTTCACAAAAAACTACTTCTTTTATTTCATAAGTATTCAATAGTAAATCGAGCTGAGATAAGTGACCTATTGCTGCAACAGTATCTTTTTCTTCTATAGCTATTCTACCAAGTACTCGTTCTGTTAATCCAGCATGCTCATAAATAGCCATTACTTCATCATATTCGTTCTTCGCACCTATGATGATAGTTTGCTGCATTCTATCATTTTCATTCGTTACATCTATCCATTTATTTTTAATAAACAGCCCTCGTAAGAAAGTGATAATGATGGTAGAAAAAATGCCCGCCAGTAGAAATACTCCTCTTGAAAATCTGATATCATCTGGTAATAATGAATAAAGTGTCATCTCGGCCATTGTGGCAATAGTGAGTGCCGTAATAGCTTTAGAAGGTTTGTATAAATTATCATAAATACCGCTAACCCATGCTACCAGGATAAAAGTAACACTAAAGAAAGGTGCCGCATAACCAACAAAGAAGTTATTAAAACTTTCGCCATGTCTTACAATTGCTATCCATGAACGTTCGATAATGAACACAACGAGATTCAATACTATTAAATCGAATAATGGCATAAAAAGATTACTGAGTAATCTTTTAGTAGCAGAAAGAAATGCGCGCAACCAGATAGCACAATTGATGACCATTGCAAACACTCTAGCTTTACTTCCACCATAATGTTTTGAAACAAAAATGCTCATAGCATTATAAAACATTTTCACGTAGTTGAGACTACCTCTTTTAGTGCTTTCCCCTTTAAAGTGGATGATGGGCAACTCTCCCAGATAATAGTTCTTGAGGCCTGATTGTTGCAAGCGGAAACTTAAATCAACATCCTCTCCATACATAAAAAAGGTTTCATCAAAACTTCCTACTTTATCAATTACGGCTTTACTAACCATCAAAAAGGCTCCCGCCAGTACATCTACTTCGTGGTGTTTATTTTCATCCAGGTATCCGAGGGCGTATTTATTGAATATTCTGGACTTAGGGAACAAGAAAGCCAATCCTACTAACTTATAAAAAGAGGTAATAGGAGAAGGAAAGGATCTTTTGCTTTCCGGAAGAAATTTACCAGTTCCATCCAGCATTCTAACGCCTATGGAAGCACAATCATTATGCTCCTTGAAGAAATTGAGACAGGTAGAAAAGCAATCTTCGGTAACTATTGTATCTGGATTGAGGAATAAAACATACTCCCCTTTACATTGCTTTAAGGCAACGTTATTTGCTTTACTAAATCCAAGATTTTCTTTATTTTCTATAAATGTTACCGTAGGAAATTTGGGTAACAAGTATTTCATACTGTTGTCCGACGAGTTATTGTCCACTACAAATACTTCCACACTACCAATATGTTCAGCAGCTTTGAGCACAGAATAGAGACACTGCTCAAGAAAGTGTTTGACGTTGTAATTAACAATTATTATCGAAAGAATCATGCAACTTGTTTCTGGCAAAAGGGTGTAAAAATAAGGCAAGAACAGTAAAGAAGCTGTTTTTATACTCCCTGTGGGTAAAATGAATAATATCTGTAACATTTTTTGGTAAAATGGAAAATACCTATAGATTTGCAAACTAACGATTGTTAGCCAATTAAAAGGGTGTTGAAATTTAACTATATCAATACCCTTTTTTAAAATAAAATCATCTACAAAAGCAATAAGTTATGGACTTCAATTCAAGCGAAATAGTGAATCAGGTAGCACAATCTGCAAAAGACTTTGCTAAACAGCACATCAAACCATTTGTAATGGAATGGGATGAAAAGCAAGAGTTTCCAGTACATATTTTTAAGGAACTAGGGCATATGGGCATGATGGGAATTTTAGTGCCTCATGAATATGGTGGAGCAGGATTGGGATATTACGAATATGTTGCTATCATACAGGAAATAGCTAAAGTATGTGGATCAATCGGTTTAAGTGTAGCAGCACACAATTCGCTTTGTACAAACCACCTTTTAACCTTTGGTAATGAAGCACAAAAGATGAAATATCTGCCAAAACTAGCTTCTGGAGAGTTTATAGGAGCTTGGGGTTTGACAGAGCCTAATACCGGAAGTGATGCAGGTAATATGAAGACTGTGGCGGTAAAGGATGGGAATGACTGGGTAATAAATGGTTGCAAAAACTGGATAACACATGGAAAAACAGGAGATGTAGCATTGGTAATTTGTAGAACAGGAGAACCTAGAACATCGGGCAACTGTACTGCATTCTTGATAGAAAGAAATACGCCAGGATTTAAGGCAGGTAAAAAAGAGAATAAGCTAGGAATGAGGGCGAGTGAAACTACAGAGCTGATATTTGAAAACTGTAGAATTTCTGATGCTCAAAGAGTAGGCGAAGTAGGGGATGGTTTTAAACAAGCATTGAAAATACTGGATGGAGGAAGAATATCGATAGCAGCCCTTGCATTGGGCATGGCTAAAGGAGCTTACGAAGCAGCATTGCAGTATTCAAAAGAAAGAATTCAGTTTGATCAGCCTATCAGTAACTTTCAGGGGATTAGTTTTAAACTAGCTGATATGATTACTGAAATTACTGCTGCTGAAATGTTGATACAAAAAGCATGTGACTTAAAAACACAAAACTTACCAGTTACCAAGCACTCTGCAATGGCTAAGTATTATGCAAGTGAAATAGCGGTAAAAGTAGCTACAGAAGCAGTACAGGTATTTGGCGGATATGGATACACAAAAGATTTCCCTGTAGAAAAATTCTATCGTGACAGTAAACTATGTACCATTGGAGAAGGTACCTCTGAAATACAAAAGCTAGTAATAGCCAGAGAAATTCTTAAAGATTAAGAAGCTGTTTGAAGTAATAAGTTGTACGTTTTAAGTAAACAGCTAATACAAATTCAACATAAATCGGTGACGTACTTTTTGTAAAAGATAGGTAACAAGTTCTAGTGTAGTGTTTTAATGATAAATATTGAGCGGGAAGATTCATCATCTTTCCGCTCTTTTATTTCTAGAATCGTATATAAACTACTAGTAAATGGTATAGATATCCCTTTCAAGAATATCTATACCATTTAACCTAATAATGAGCCGATTGATATAACCTAAAACTTTATTTGAAAGGTCACTTCATTTAAGATTTTGTCTCATAGCCGACAGGCTCCGGCCTCATCCCCGACCCTTCTCCTAAAAGAGAAGGGAGCATTACACCTACCACTGCTGTCTCCTTGTCTCTCCCACTAAAGTGGGCTCAACATTTTGGCATACGCCAAAACCGGACTGGCTGATGTGGCTTGTGTATGAACGGGTGATTAAGCGGATATTAACTCATTACTATGTTACCCTAACATTATCATAGAAATAATAATCATAAAACAATATAAAATTTAAGATTTTGAAATGAATTTTATCGGCACTTTATCAGGAAAATTGGTATACTGTATACTAAAGTTTTTTAACCGAATGCTTAAGTCTTAAAACTGTTGGCCTAAGATTTAAAACTGTATGCTCAAGTTTTAAAACTGTATGTAAAAGTTAATGAACTCTATCCCCAAGTTTCTAAACTGTATGCTCAAGTTTTAAAACTGTATGTAAAAGTTTATGAACTCTATCCCCAAGTTTCTAAACTGTATGCTCAAGTTTTAAAACTGTATGTAAAAGTTGATGAACTCTATCTCCAAGTTTCTAAACTGTATGCTCAAGTTTTAAAACTGTATGTAAAAGTTGATGAACTCTATCCCTAAATTGAGAAATCTTGCTTAAAAAATATGCATACTTGCCTGTTATGAACTGTTGATATTATCTCAACACAGTTAAGGAACCACTGAGGATTGGAAGTTTGAAACCTCTGTCTATTGTATAATAATAAACTCCAACAGGTATATCCTGACCATTGTACTTTCCGTCCCAAGGTTTGAATTTATCGTTGCAAGAATATATTACATGACCATTTCTATCAAACACTTTCAAAATGACAGAAGGGAATTTGTATAA
>CANFLJ010000111.1 GCA_947447815.1 Chitinophagaceae bacterium
CCCATACCGATTCTATTCTGCAGCATATAGTGACGGGCAGCACTGGTTTTTCGGTGAGTCCTACCTTATCATACACTGAGCCTTTATGGAATAATCAGATGATAGAGGTAAATTATAATTACAACTATTCGAAAAATACATCGGAACGTTTTACGTATAATCAAAACCATATTTTTGATTCGGCCTATAGTAATGATTACGAGAACACCTATAATTCGAACAGACTGACGGTAAGTTATCGTTTGCAGAATGCCAAGTATAATTTTAATATTGGATCGGGCTTACAAATGGGTACGCTGGAGAGCATTAATAAAACCAAGAGTGCTTCGATAAAACAGGATTATACCAACCTTACCCCTACGGCTAATTTCACGTACAATTTTTCGAGAACCAACAACTTTAAGGTATTCTATACTGGTAGAACAGGACAGCCGTCGGTATCGCAATTGCAGCCTGTAACTACTACCAACGATTCGATAAATTTCAGCAAGGGGAATGCCAGTCTGAAACAACAGTTTACGCATAGTTTTAGAATGCTGTATTCCAACTTTGATATGGTAACACAGCGGGTAATATTTGCTTCGATCAATGCCAGTACGGTTGTAAATGATATTCAGAACTCCACTACCTACCTAAAGGGCACTGGCGTAAAAAGAGGATCGCAGGTAACGATGCCCGTAAATCTGGATGGAACCTTTAATATCAATGGTTATTTTAACTATGGGTTTGCTTTGAAAAAGCCTAAGTCGAACCTGAATTTTACCACTAATATTTCCTATGGTCAATCGCAGAATCTGGTAGATAGTCTGAGCAATTTTACATATAGTACTACTCTTGGTGAAACGATAAGTTGGACCACCAATCTGAAAGATAACTTTGATGTAAACTTTAAGACTTCTTCTACTTATAATATGGCCAGATATAGTTTGCAGCCCAACCAGAATGCAGATTATTTTTCGCAATCATTTTCGGTAGAAGCTACTTATTACAGCAAATCGGGATGGATGTTTGCCACCCTGTTTGATTATACCTATAATGGCAACAGAAGTGCAGGATATAATTCCACTATACCATTATTGAGTCCTTATATTTCTAAACAGATATTTAAGAATAAGGCAGGAGAAATAAAGTTGTCTGTTTTTGATTTGCTGAATCAGAATACGAATGTTAGTAGAACCATCAGCAACAATACCATTACAGATAGCAGGACAAATACGCTTACCCAATACGCACAACTGACTTTTACGTATAACCTTAGAAAGTTCAATGATAAGAAAGATGGCAGAATGCCTTCCTTTATGAAAGGGGCTTATAGAAGCATGAGAGAGGCTGGAGGTGGGGGAGAAAGGCACAGAGATTAACTATCCTTCTATCATTTCTTTTGCAGTAGCAAGTGCTGTAGCGGTTGGATTTTCGCCACTTAGCATCTGTGCAATGGAATGAATTCTTTCCTCTTTTTGCATTACCCTGATCCTTGTTTTTATCACTCCGCTCTTATCCTCTTTATATACAAAGAAATGTTTTACTGCTTTAGCTGCTATCTGAGGCTGATGGGTGATGGAAACAATTTGAATATTTGCCGAAAGACTCTTCATAATTAGGCCTACCTGTTTGGCAGCTTCGCCACTGATACCAGTATCTATCTCATCAAAAATCATGGTAGGTAGTTTAACTGCTTTTGCTACCAGCGATTTTATACAGAGCATCAAACGACTCAGCTCTCCTCCACTGGCTACCTTACTTAGCAGCTCGAATTTATTGGTCTTATTAGCATCAAAAAGGAAGGTAATTTCGTCTGCGCCAAATCTATTTGGTTCACAGTCTGTAAGGTCTACCTTTATTTGTGCATTTGGCATACCAACTTGAGTCAACAACTCATTTACTTTCTGGCAGAAAGGGATGCTTTCTTTCTTTCGGTTGTCGGAGATAATCTTGCTTTGTGCCTTAATGCTATTATGCTGTTCTTTTTCTTTTTGTTGAAGCTGTAGTATGGTATCATCTATGTTCAATACCTCCAGTAATCTTTGTGAAATTTGTTCTTGAATAGCCAACAATTCTGCGGTAGTTTGAACGCCATGTTTTTTTAGGAGTTTATATCCAACTGCTAGTCTTTCGTTGATGGTTTCTATTCTGGAAGCATCATGCAATAAAGCATCATCCAGATGATTTGCTTCGGCAGCAATATCATTCAATTCAATATAAACAGATTGTATTCTTTCCGCTATAGGTTTGATAGCACTATGATAGTCCTCAAATGTTTTAAGGGTATTTGCCAGTTGTTTCAATAGTGCAGTAACCGGTGTTTCCGATTCTTTTATCTGATAATAAGTTCCTGCCAGCGCCGCCTTGATGGATTCGGTATTGGTTAGCAGTTTCAACTCATGTTCAATATCTTCCAGTTCATTTTCCTTAAAGGAAATCTCCTTTAGCTCATCAAATAAAAACTGTTGATATTCTGCCTCTTTCTGAAAGTCGCTTTTCCTGGCTAACAAGTCCTTTAGTTGAGCCTTGGTTGCCTGCCATTCTTTATAGGTTTGCTGATACTGAATTAGTGGCTGCTCATTATTTGCCAGTGCATCTATTATCTGGCGTTGAAATTCATCATTGCCCAGCTCCAGTGTATCAAATTGTTGGTGAAGATTTACCAGCATCGAGGCTAAAGCTCGTATCTGTACAAGGGTAGCAGGGGTATCATTTATAAATGCTCTCGATTTACCGCTGGTGGCTATTTCTCGTCTTATGACCAGTTCATTTTCTGTATCAAAATCATGCTCCTTTAGAAAATTAATGGCTTGCAGATTATGATCTATTGAAAAAGTACCTTCTACCAGGCATTTCTTTTCGCTGAACAACAGAATAGAAGCATCAGCTCGCTGACCCAGTATAAGTCCCAGTGCACCTATTAATATACTTTTACCAGCACCTGTTTCGCCGGTAATAATATTTAAAGAAGCAGAAAAATCAATCTCTACTTCATCAATAATAGCATAGTTCTGTATAAATAAACGAGTCAACATATTGAAACCTGTATTGCAAACATAATGTGCTATTGGATTAGCAGAAAATATGTTTATAAAAAAGGGGCATTGTATAGCTTCATACAATGCCCCTAATCATATTTTAAGTACTTAACTAATCTACATTGTACTCATAAAGAGGGTCAATATGGGTGTTCGGCTCCATCTCGAAAATAGGTTTAATAATTCCGTCATTCAGCCCATAAACCCACCCATGTATATGTGGAATATTGTTCTTTTTCCATTGTCGCTGAATACTGGAGTTCTTGGCAATATTCATCACCTGCTCTTTTACATTTAACTCTACCAGACGATCTGCTCTGGCATCTATATCTTGTATTGCATCCAGTTCTTCGCTATAAAGCCTGTAAACATCTTTTATTTGTCTCAACCACTTATTGATGATACCCAAATCCTGATTGGTCATTGCCGCTCTTACGCCCCCACAGCCATAATGACCACAAACAATAATATGTTTTACCTGTAGTACTTCTACCGCATATTTTAAGACACTAGAGAAATTTACATCAGTATGGACTACCAGATTGGCTATATTTCTATGTACAAAAATCTCTCCTGGTTGAGTACAGGTGATCTTATCAGCCGGAACCCTACTATCGCTGCATCCAATCCATAAAAATTCAGGTTGTTGAATACTCTCTAGTCTTTTGAAGTACTCAGGATCATCTTCCACCATATCTTTAGCCCAGGCCTTATTTTCTAATAATAATTTTTCGTAAACTGTCATATTGTAATATTTTTTGGAATTTGAAATAATTTGTGCATCTCTTTATGTGCACTCTTTTTAATCTCTACTTTAATGTTCTTTAAATGTGCGTGACAAAGAAAGTTATTTATTTCTTCAATTATGTCTTTATCTATAAAATCTGCTCTTGTAGCATCAATCATCAGAAATGCATTAGCAGGAATAAGTTCTAATTTAGCTTTAATAATTGGCTTGTTTAAAAATGAAACATCTTTTCTTAATCTTACAAGATATTTATTATGATCATTCACTACTAAAACGGCTGATCTGAAATTGCTACGGATCATAAAAAATAACCCTACGGCCACTCCTATTAAAATTCCAATCAATAAATCGGTCATTAAAATGGCTACAATAGTTACAACAAATGGCACAAACTGATCCCAGCCTTTTCTGTAAAACTGTTTAAACAATTCCACTTTAGCTAATTTATATCCAGTAAAAATCAATACTGCAGCCAATGCACTTAATGGAATTTTATTAATTAATGTTGGAATGAGTAAAACGCTCAGCAATAAGAATGAACCATGTAGAATAGTAGATATTTTAGTTTTAGCACCGGATGAAACGTTCGCAGAACTCCTTACCACTACCGACGTTAGCGGTAAGCCACCAATTAAACCAGAGCAAATATTACCAACTCCTTGTGCCACCAGCTCTCTGTTGGTAGGTGTTACTCTTTTCAATGGGTCTAACTTGTCTACCGCTTCTATTCCTAACAGCGTTTCCAGGCTAGCTACAATTGCCAGCGTTGCGCCAGAAATCCATACTTGCGGATTGGCAAGGAATTTAAAATCGGGAAAAACCAGAAACGAAAAGAAGGTAGGCAAGTCTTTTGCTACAGGTAATGATACTAGTTGCTTGGCATTTAAACTATATGCTGGATTTGTAATGGAAATATAATACTGAATTCCCACACCAGCAAGTACAGCAACCAGTGCACCCGGAATAAAATGCAGATAACGCTGTTGTTTTATCCACTTACTTTCCCAAAACATTAATATGAGCAAGGATACTACCCCAATAATAACGGCTGAAAGAGTTATAAAGGAAAAGGCCTTGAGTATACCTCCAAAAGTATTGCTTTGATCCGCCTGAGTAAAGGATTCATCTCCTTCATAATCTTTATCGAATCCAACAAGATGGGGAAACTGTTTTAGAATTAGTATCAATCCTATTGCTGCCAACATTCCTTTAATCACCGAGTTTGGAATATAATCACCCAGCATCCCTGCTTTAATAATACCAAATACCACCTGTAAAACGCCTGCAATTACAACTGCCAGTAAAAATGCCTCGTATACAGGAAGCTTTCCTATTGCTGTTGCTACAATCACGGTCAAGCCAGCTGCGGGCCCGCTTACACTTAATTGAGATCCACTAAAAACACCCACTACAATACCACCAACAACACCTGCTATTATGCCGGAAAACAAGGGAGCGCCAGATGCTAATGCTACTCCAAGACATAATGGAAGTGCAACTAATAATACAACTATAGATGCAGGTAAATCTGCACCTATATTCTGAAAATATTTTTTCATTCAATAGAGTTAAAAGTAATTTAATAAATTAGTCGGAAGAGGACTGTTTGATAGTATACGAAATAGTAAAATTGCAACATTTCAAATTGACATTGCATACTAAACTCAAAGTAAGAAACTATTCTTAGCTTTATTAGCGTTTTATCAGTGAAAACAAACAGTGTCCTTAACTAACAATTTGGAGGTGGAACATGTATATCTCCTGAATGATTGGAAGGGAGTCCTTCTGAAAAGTGAATGTAAGATATCGAATTGCTTGAATTAGTTAGGATAGTATAGTTAGGTTCAGAAAGAATGAAGTCACTTTTAAAGTCAATTTTTTTAATAGTATCTTTCTCTATATCATCACTTTGTGCTGTTTCTTCGGTCAATTGATCGTTGCACAATAAAGCCCCTATCTGCTTTACAGGCAGCACTTGAATTAAGAGTACAATTACCAGAAATATTCCAAATACCTTCTTCAGCATACTACGCAAAAATATCATGGTCAGCAATACAAAAATTGTATGAAATTAATATTTAACACAACCATTACAATGAGTAACAAAAAAGAGGAAGACCAGCTTCCTCTTTCATAAATTCTAAGTATTTTTCTTTCCTTAAATATTCAATCCACCACAAGTGCTAATCACTTGTCCGGTGATATAACTGCTTAGCTCGCTGGCAAGGAATAAAGTAGCATTAGCTACTTCTTCTGCTTTACCAAAACGACCTAAAGGAATCTTTTTCAAAAACTCATCACTTGCAGTGCCTTCCTGAAGATAATGAGTCATATCGGTTTCTATAAAACCTGGCGCAATGGCATTGCAACGGATATTTCTGCTTCCTAATTCGTGTGCTATTGACTTAGTAAAGCCTATGATACCCGCCTTACTGGCTGCATAACTGCTTTGTCCTGCATTTCCTCTTACTCCAATTATGGAACTCATATTGATAATGCTACCACTCTTAGCTTTCATCATTGGGCGGATTACCTGCTTGGTCATATTAAACACACTCTTAAGATTGATGTCCATTACTTCATCCCATTGTTCTTCAGTCATTCTCAACAAAAGGTTGTCCTTACTGATACCTGCATTATTTACACATACATCTATTGCACCAAAGTCTTTCAAAACGTCTGCAACAAAAGTTTCGCACTGAGCAAAATCACCAGCGTTGGTTTTATAAGCCTTTGCTTTTACGCCAAGGGCAGTCAACTGAGCTTCTAATGCAGCCGCTTTTTCGGCACTGCTATCACTTACATAACTAAAGGCAATATGACTACCTTGTTCTGCTAATTTTAAAGCAATCGCTGCACCTATTCCACGGGCAGCTCCGGTAACAATCGATACTTTATTATTCAATAACATAATAAAAA
>CANFLJ010000112.1 GCA_947447815.1 Chitinophagaceae bacterium
CAATTTAATAACGATTACCTACTGGGATTATGGTTGTAAAACAAGAAGACAAATGACGCCGAATTTCCTGAGTAGGATACTGTTTGGTATATCTCATTGTACTATTAAAAAGAAGCTATGAAAACCAACTCTATACTGCTATCCTTAGCTATTATACTGATGATACAATTAAGCAGTTGTAGTCCTGAATTAATCATTGCTGAAAAGTATTATAATAAACATGAGAAGGTATTAACCACCATTGAAAAAGACTATAAGCTGCAATATGCCTACAAGCCATTTGCAGTAGCATTTACCGACAAATCATTCCGTTATGTGTCGATAGAAATAATGACCGATACGCTAAAGTATATATATGAATTTGAAGTAGGAGAGAGCAGGCTGAATGATACATTAATGAAATACGAATTGAATAAGGCAGCAGTGCATCAATTGATCAATAATATGCGCAGCGTAAAATGTATATGGATAAATATGCTGGACTATTATGTAGAGGAACAAAAGAATGCACTGGTGTTTATTGCTATAAGGCCGCTTGGGATGAATAACCCTTTTACGAATAAGAAATACTATATACTTACTTTCTTTAATAAGCAACAATATTTTGATAAGGAGGGCAACTTACTGGCTCGAAATAAACATAAAAGAAAACGGGAAGTGAACGGCGATTTTGTTAGAAGGATAAATGATAAGGTTTGCTATACTATTTCGGATAGGTTTAGGTAGAGGAGAATACAACGTGAGTATCGTGAATAATACAATCGTGAGTATCGTGAGTAATACAACGTGAGTGTGGTGTACAATACATTCGTGAGTTGTGAACTAAGTAAATACTGTGAAAGGTGTAAGGAATAGTAATCATGGTGTAAGAATAAACTAAGGGACTATTATCAACTTTGCATTTCATCAAAAAATAGAATTATGAAAAAAGTAAATTTAATTATTATGGTAAAGAATTTAACCATTATTTTAATAGTATTAAGTAGCATTCAGGTTAAAGCTCAGAAGACAGAATTTGGAATAAGGTTTATGCCTACCCTTACAGGGTTTGATATAAATACTCCAACTGGAGCAACATTTGAAGGGAAGCAAAAGAATGGATATGGAATTGGCGTACTGCTTGGGTATAATTTTACTAATCATATAAGTGTACAAGGAGAAGTATCTTATGAAGCTATTGAACAAAGTAGTTCGGATGCAAATAATATCTGGGATATGCAAATGAAGTATATCAATGTTCCTATATTCTTTGTGTTGAATACAGGGAAAGATAAAATATTGAATTTTAAGTTTTTACTTGGGCCACAGATAGGATTTGCATTGTCTCATAGTTTTTCTGTAACGGATAAGAATGAGATGAAAGTAACTGAACCTTATCTGAGAGTTCGTGATGGCGATTTAGGGATTGGTTATGGAGTAGGAGGGGACTGGAAAATAAATAAAGCCAATAATGTAAGAGTTAATTTTGGTGTAAGAGGCGTATTTGGTTCTATAGGGGAAGCGGATAATAGAATAATTAATACAGCAGCATCCTATTATATGGTAGACAGACCAAATGTAAAAACATATACTGCCTATTTAGGGTTGACCTGGCTTTTTTAAACTTCATATAGCGTATTGATTTATGATATATCAATTAGCCTACTTTTCTGAAGTAGGCTTTTTTATGCCCCATTATGTAATCTAGTATCTGTGAAAGATGTAAGTAATAGTAATCATGGTGTAAGAATAAAGGATTGAGGGAGTGTCAACTTTGCCGAAACATAATTTCTTCATTCCAGACATTGAAACGGGCTTGTTGAAATTACTGTTTAGATAACAATTGTTTTTAAATACATTAAAATAATGAGTCATGATTGAAGTAACTAAACTAGGAATTTTATTAGAGAAAACTACCCGTGATTTTGAGAATGAAGGTGTGCTGAACCCAGCAGTAATAAAAGTAGGAGATGATGTGCATGTCTTTTACAGGGCAGTAAGCAAGGGTAATTATTCGAGTATTGGCTATTGCAAGTTAAGTGGCCCTACGAAAGTAGTAGACAGGCTCGAAGTGCCTTTATTATCTATGGAGTTTAGTTATGAATCGCATGGTATAGAAGATCCGAGAATTACTAAAATAGATGACTTATATTTTATGACGTATACCGCCTTTGATGGTGTAAACGCAATGGGCGCATTAGCAACTTCTGCTGATATGATTCACTGGGATAAAAAAGGAATAATTGTCCCCAAGATTACCTATGATGAATTTAGAGTTTTAGCTGAAACGAAGAGAGCAATTAATATTAAATATCTTAGGTATAATGCTCATCAACAGAATGTAGATAAAGAGGGGGAACAAGTTTATTTGTGGGATAAAAATGTTATTTTCTTTCCCCGTAGGATTAATGGTAAACTATGCTTTCTGCATCGTATAAGACCGGATATTCAGATTGTAGTTGCACTGAATAATATTACAGAATTGACACAAGAATTCTGGCATGATTATTTCCTTCAAATGGATGACTGCATTGTACTTTCTCCAAAATATGATCATGAAGTAAGCTATATAGGAGGAGGGGCTACGCCAATAGAAACAGAGCATGGATGGTTGCTTATTTATCATGGTGTACACGATTCTATAAAGGGCTATGTTTATTGTGCATGTGCAGCATTGCTTGATTTGAATAATCCACAGAAAGAAATTTCCAGGCTACCTTACCCTTTGTTTAAACCAGAAGCTGAATGGGAATTGAAGGGAGAGGTGAATAATGTATGTTTCCCTACCGGGACTGCATTGTTTGGCGATAAACTATATATATACTATGGTGCTGCCGATGAAAGAATTGCTGTGGCTTCGGTTTGCCTTTCGGACTTATTGAAAGAATTAATCCTAAATATTAAAAAAGATGTTTAACGACGCCCTGATTAGTAACACTAATAATAAAATACAGATAATGCCCAATGGTCATGTGCCTATAATGGGAAAGGCTGTATCGAAAATTAAGACTCCAGTACCTGAGTTACTTTTTATTACATCGTACCCTCCAAGAGAGTGCGGTATTGCTACTTATTCCTACGATTTGATTAAGGCTTTGAATAATAAATTCAATCAATCTTTTGCTATCAGAATTTGTGCAATAGAATCGGATATAGAACAGTTTGAATACCCTGAAGAAGTGGCGTATACCCTTAATGCAGATCATCCAGCTTCATTTGCAACACTTGCCAAAGAGATTAATGATAATCAAGCTATTAGTACCGTAATTGTTCAACATGAATTTGGATTCTTTGCCAATACAGCAATAGAATTTATTGAGTTTTTATATAAGCTTGATAAACCAATTGTAGTGGTGTTTCATACGGTATTGCCTGGTCCTGATGAATTGCTGAAATCAAGAATTGAAGAAATTGTTCAGGTAGCTGATTCCATTGTTGTGATGACTAAAACATCGGAAGCCATTCTGAAAAGAGATTATGATATAAATCCAAAGAAAATAACCGTAATTCCTCATGGCACTCACCTTGTGCCGCATCTTGATAAAGAATGTTTGAAGGATAAATATAATTTAACTGGCAGAAAAATACTCTCCACATTTGGGTTGCTTGGCTCCGGTAAAAGTATAGAAACCACTATTGATGCATTGCCTGCTATAGTGAAGAACAACCCATCTGTATTATTTCTGATAATAGGAAAGACACATCCTTCTATAAAAAAACAAGAGGGGGAAAAATATAGGAATATGCTGGTAGATAAAGTGGAGAAATTAAAGCTGAATAATCATGTTCAGTTTATTAATTCCTTTTTACCTACACCCGATTTATTAGAATACCTGCAGTTGACAGATATCTATTTGTTTACCTCAAAAGATCCCAATCAGGCCGTTAGTGGTACGTTCTCTTATGCCATTAGTTGCGGCTGTCCTATTATATCTACACCAATACCACATGCGAAAGAAGTATTAGGGAAAGATGCTGGGATTATAGTCGATTTTGGTAACGCAGTTCAATTGGCTAAAGCAGTAAATAAACTACTGGATAATGAAATGCTGAGAAATATTATCAGTATGAATGGTTTGCATAGAATAGCATCTACGGCCTGGGAGAATTCAGCTATTGCTCATGCTATGCTATTTAAGAAACTGGATAAGGGCAAGATGAAACTGAAATATAATTTACCCGTCATTAACCTGGATCATATTAAAAAGATGACAACCGATTTTGGTATGATTCAATTCTCTGTTATTAATCAACCAGACATAGGATCGGGATATACCATTGATGATAATGCAAGAGCCATGATTTCTCTCTGTCAGCATTATAAACTTACTAATGATAAGGAGGATTTAAATTACATTGTTATCTATCTGAATTTTATAAAACATTGTATTCACCCAGCAACTAATTTCCTGAATTATGTGGATGAACACAAAGCATTTACAGCGCAGAATAATGAAACTAATCTGGAAGATTCAAACGGAAGAGCAATATGGGCTTTGGGTTACTTGATCTCTTTCGAAAATATATTGCCAAAAGAGATTATCAAAGAAGCAAGATGGATTATGGAAACATCTATACCTAATATATATAAAATGCGCTCAACCAGGGCGATGGCTTTTGCTATAAAGGGATTATACTATTATAATGAGGTTACTAATTCGATTAATGTTATTCATTTAATAAATGATTTGAGTGATAGATTAGTTCAGATGTATAAACATGAATGTGATGGTGAATGGAAGTGGTTTGAAAGTTATCTTACTTATGCAAATAGCACATTGCCAGAAGCTTTATTATGTGCCTGGCTTGCAACAGGGGAAGAAAGTTATCTTGAAATTGCTAAATCATCATTTGATTTTCTGTTATCTAAAATATTCAAGAATAATAATATTAAAGTAATATCCAATAAAGGCTGGTTGAATAAAGGGAATGAATTGCAAATAGAGAATTGTGGAGGAGAACAACCCATTGATGTTGCGTATAGCATTATGGCATTGAGTAAATTTCATGCGGAATTTAAAGAAGAGGGATATAAGGATAAAATGAGGCTGTCGTTTAACTGGTTTTTAGGTGCTAATCATTTGCAGCAGATCATTTATAATCCTTGTACAGGGGGCTGCTATGATGGGTTGGAAGAGCATAATGTGAATCTTAATCAGGGGGCAGAATCTACGGTAAGTTACCTTATGGCAAGACTTACTTTAGAAGAGAATTTAAAGCATAAAACTATTGAATTTATTCATGCCAAAGTTTCTGATAATGTATTGGTAGAATATTAATAACAAAAACAGTGAATCATGTAAATAATACCATGAATGCTGTAACAAATTAAGTGATGTTGTGTATCACTTTTGCATAGTAATTAAAAATAAAAAGTTACAACGAATAAAATGAAAACAAATAAAAGTAATTCTAAGTTCAAAATGTATTCTCTTGTAGTGTTGACTGTATTGTCGATGAGTTTTTTCTATTCCTGTTCACATAAAGTTTCCTTTTTGAATTCTTCTATTGTGCCAGCCGCAAGAGGTTCCGTGAAAGTATCCAAAGACAACAATAAAAACTATGTGGTTAAAATAAGAATTGACAATCTTGCAGAAGTGTCCAGATTACAGCCTCCCAAAAATTGTTATGTAGTATGGATGATTACTGATAAAGAAGAATTAAGAAATATTGGTCAAATAAAAAGTGCCGAGGCGGTACTTTCATCAAAATTGTCAGCGTATTATGAATCGGTTTCATCTTTTAAACCTATAAGGATTTTTATTACTGCTGAGAATGATGCTGCTGCAACGAATCCTGATCCAATTATCATTTTAACCACCAGCAATTTTTAAATATTATTAAATAATTAATCAAACAAAAATTATGGGAAATCTACTTTATTTAATTGCAGTAGTCCTTATACTGTTCTGGGCAATTGGATTCTTTGCCTACAGTGCCGGTGCAATTATACATATTCTTTTAGTGATAGCTGTGATATCTATCTTATTAAGAATAATACAAGGAAATAAAATCGTTTAAATAAAAACAATAACACACTAAAAAGTTTATTATGAAAAAAGGTAATGTAGTATTAGGATTATTAGCAGGCTTAGCCGCTGGTGCAGTATTAGGGATTTTGTTCGCGCCTGAAAAGGGTTCAAGGACAAGAAGAAAAATAATGCATAAAGGAGAAGATTTAGCAGATGAACTAAAAGATAAGTTCGATGGACTGTTAGATGATATTAACGAAAAGTATGAGACAGTGAAATCTAAAACGGAAGCCTTTATTGGAGGAGAAAAAGCAAAGTTTGAAGAAGCCAAAAATAAGGCTAAAGATTCTATAGCTTAATAGACTCCACTTTTAATAATTAGCAATCATCAATCATATATCATGAACAACATTGAAACTCCAGTAGAAATATTATTTCAAAAAGCAGAAGCTTATAGCCAAACAACTTTAGAATTGCTTAAATTAAAAGCAATTGATAAAAGTGCAGAAGTAGTTTCTTCATTAGCTTCTAAATTGATTATTTCTATTGTAGTTTCCATGTTTGTTTTATGTATAAATATTGCTATTGCATTATGGTTAGGAGAAGTGATAGGTAAGACTTATTTTGGATTTCTGGTTGTAGCTGG
>CANFLJ010000113.1 GCA_947447815.1 Chitinophagaceae bacterium
CTGTTTATCGGTAATGTTTATTTCGAACTTACTGGAATGTATTTTAGTATCTGACAATACGGTTAAGCTAGGGTCCTTTAATTGAGCAACCCATAACTTCCAGGAGGCGCAGCTATTGATGTATTTATATGCTTCTGTCGAGTTGGCGGAAATATCTACAGCCCTTGATATTACCACACTGGAGGGGAATAGTAAAGACATTCCAAACAGGATGAGTGCAAAGACCGTAATGCTAATAAGTAATAGTTTGAAGTAACGCATTATTCCCATTTAAATGTTTTGATAGCAATTGCATAAACGATGACAATCCAGATGCCTAAGATTCCGAATTCTTTCCAGCAACTTAATAGTCCTACTCCTTCGAAAGATATATTTCGCATGGCATTATTGAAATGTGTTAGCGGAAGGATATTACATAAAGGCTGCATCCATTTAGGAAAGTTTTCTACAGGGAAGAAGGTGCCAGCCAATAAAAATTGAGGTAGTGTAAACAGATTGGCAAAGGGAGGGATAGTGCTCTCGTTCTTGGCAAAGTTGCTTACAATAAAACCAAAGCCCATGAAAAGTATTAAAGCCACAAAACTTAATACCATGATTTCCATAAAAGTATAGAATCCGTGTACCAGTGTAAAGTGGAAAGCAAAGTGACCAAGTCCTATAATAATGATAGCAGTGATTATCTGAAATATTACCCTGGAAAATGCTTCACCCATTACTATATACGGTCGTTGGATAGGGGTAGCGTAAAAACGTTTTAATACCAGTTGTTGTCTTAAATTAAAGAACAGAAATGCTACACCAAATACCCCTGCGCTTAATAACGAAAAGCCAAGTTGACCTGGTAAAATAAAATCAATAGTTCTATAGGTTCTGCCGGGTACTGTTTCTGTTTCTTCGCTTAGCTCCACCAGTTTTTCATTGATAGGACGTTCATTAAATTTGCTGACTACCGAATTTAGAATTACCCGAAGTAACTGTATGTTTTGCTGGTTTACGGCTTCGCTTGTTTTGATGTGAATCAGATACTTGGGGCCTACTACTGTTTTGTTGTCTACTATACTGAGTACTGCTGTTATGTCTCCTTTTTCTAAGTCTTTGGCTAAGGTTTTTTCGTTATCGTACTCCTCAATTTTCAGACCAATGTTTTCTTTGATGATATGGTAGAATACGTTGTTGGTATCTGCCTTTTTATCGATGGCTACGTGCAGCACCATTTTGCCGCTGCCGCCAACAAATCCAAATATCAATATAAATATTAAAGGGAATCCAATACTGAATATTACGGCACTAGGGCTACGAAAGATTGCTTTCAAACTGTAACGGGTGATGGAAAGCATTGCCCTGATCTGACTGTAAGGTTTATTTTGCATATTTGACTATTCGATGGCAAATCTATTTGTAAAATTGTTTTCAGCACAAATTATTACGGTATAGTTTGTTTAAGATATGCTTAAACTACGCAATTGGTTCTGTAAACAACTGGAATGCCAACGCGAAATTGGCTTTTTAGAACTACTTATTTTACATTTCTGCCTTTCCATTGGTAGCTGCCAAATTTGCCCAACCATCCGGCTACTACTGTGTAGGTTATATGAATAGGCTGTAAAAGAGGGAACCACCATACGAAAGATTGCCCAAAGAAACGGCCAACGGGTATCGAGAAACTAAGCTCGATAACTGTTTTGAGTAAAAGGGCTATCAGACAATATAATAAATAATGGATGTTGAATAATGCCATCAAGGGCATAAGGAATATTAATAAATTGAAAAAGTAAACCAGCACAAGTACCAGTAATACGCTTTTATCTTTTAACTGGTCTGCCTTGCTGGCCCATCGTACCCTTTGGTTGAGAAATGCTTTCCAGCTAGGCATAGGATGAGTAGCTACTGTAGCCTGCTGTGCATATAAATAGCCTAATCCATCGGGGTATTGCTTTTTAATTTTGTTCATCAACAACATATCATCGCCACTAGCTATGTGGTCTATGTCTCTAAAGCCACCTACCGCATTAAATGCAGCCTTTTGATAGGCCAGGTTGGCGCCATTGCACATCGTATGGAAACCTGCAGAAACAGATGCTGCTGTAATGCCTTGCAGACTTAGGAAATCGATGTATTGAAACATACTTAATACATTGTTTTCTTTTAGAAACACAACAGGAGCGGCTACCAGTACATGACCTGTTTCCTGAATATAGGCAGCGAAGTTTCTTAACCATTCTTTTTGCATAAAGCAATCTGCATCTGTAGTAATGATCCAGTCTTTGGAAGCAAGATTGATGGCTTTTTCAATTGCCTTTTTCTTGTAAGCATTTAATAGCTGACCATCTATTTCATCCGCCAATCTTAGCAGCTTCAGGTTGCTGTATGTTTTTTGCAGTTCCAGTACTAGTGCAGATGTATTGTCGGTAGAGTGATCGTCTACTACGATAATTTCATATAGTTCTTTAGGGTAATCATTGTTGAAAATGGTTTGCAGGCAGCTTACAATGTTACTGCTTTCATTTCGCGCTGGTATGATAATGGAAAAACTTGTGGAGGGGACAAATTTTTCAGGTACTTTATATTGTTTCAGCTTTACAAACCAGTACCTGTACATCAGGATGGCAGTAGCATATAGCAGAAACAAAAAGCCCAGAATAGATAAGTAGATTGTAGACCACATTAGGACAAAAATAAGGGAATGCTTTATAGTTTAGAGAAGAGCAGCAATTTGTGCTGCAAATTTCTCCTTCATTAGTATATGTCCTGTAGGTAATTTGTGTACCATAATCAGCCGTTTTTCTATTCCTTTAGTTAATTCATTTAAAGTAGATGGCTTAATGAGTTTGTCGTATTCGCCAATGATTATATCTACTTTTTTATCCTTGGTAACAATGTTGTTTCGAACAATATGGATGTTGGGATGAAGGTATTTAAATATCATCCATCTATTGTAAAGAGATGTTCTTTCCTCTTTGCTATCCATTAATCTATATACAAAGTCTGCTATAGAAGGGTTTACAATTTTTAGCAACTTAATTAGTTTTACAATCGCTAAAAACCATTGAGGATATTGGATGGTAAACCTAAATAGTTTATTGCTCAGTATATTTTGGGTAGCAACATATTGAAGAAAAAACATCTTTATTCCATCAGGAGCAAGTAGTAGTGTATGATTAATTCTGTCGGGATATTTTTCCAGCAATTTCAGGCATATCCTTCCACCAAGACTATAACCTGCAATACTAAATTGACTGGCAGAAAATTGCTCCTTTGTAAGGGTAGCTTCTACAATAGCAAGGATATCATCAGGATGGCAAAATTCACTTTCTTTCCAATCGGTACTGCCATGCAAAGGCAGCGTAATGACGATGAGTTTTATAGAATTAGATAGCTCTGGTTCCAGTATGGAGAAGCTAATGGCATCTTCGCCATATCCATGAAATGCTACCACTGGTTGATTTCCATTACCATAAGTAATGTACTGAATGGCAGACTGATTGTATATTAAAGTATTCTCCTGCATGTATTGAGATGCAATATTACTTACGATTCTTTTTACTGCGGAAAAGATTCCAGAAATTGAAGTGTTTTTTCTTTGGTTTTATAATAAGTACTTCACCAACTAAAGCTGAATACTTTTGAACTGGAGTACTTGTTAATACTATATCTCCATTATTAGTAATAGGAGATAAGAATACATTTATTTGTGTATTAAAATCTTCCGGTTTTATTTTTACAGTAGCCTCTTCATAGTCTTTACAGGCAATGATAAAAGTGATGTCACGTTTTTCGGTACTATCATTAATAATGATACTGTAATTGCCTTCTTCATCCGTTTTGTAACCTGTTTTTTCTAACAACAAATTAGTTGGGCTTGAAATGACAATAATGGCATTAGGTATTGGTTGGTTTGTATTTGCATCTATTACGATACCTTTTATTTCAATAGGCTTTTCTATTAGTAAGGTTCTTGTCTTTTTTGAAATATTATTTTTAATGCCAGAGAACTTGTCTGTATTATTGTGAGTGGAATGTGCATGAGCTTTAGGAGTTACAAATAAAAGTAATGATGCAGCAACTTTAGTTAAGTAAGAGAACCTCTTTTCTTTTGATGGCATTGGTATGAATCTTTCTAATTGATCATTACTAAATCTGCCACATAATACTTTTTCTTTGCCAGCAATTAATCTTGCTAATTCATTATCCGATAAAGTACTAAAGTCTCTGATATGTTCCTGACAATGATTGCAGAATCTACCTGTTTTTTTAGGGTGCATTTTATCCCAGTCTTCTGAACAGGGGTTGTCTATTTTTATCATAAAATGCTTTCTACTCATTGTAGGTTCTTTGGTACGAATATAGTGGGTATTGGTAAATGAGCACAAAAAAGCCCTATAAGGTTTTGATAACTTTATAGGGCTAAGTGAGTTATTGTATTAATTATAAATTCTCCATTTCTTCATTCACAAACTCCATCAATGTTTTGATGTAAGCAGGGGAGAAATCAAACTTTAATCCTGCAGCTGCATATAGCTCTGGTAAAGTCTTTGTTCCACCTAGGCTTAATGCATTTATATAGTTGTTTAATGCTTGTTCAGGGTTCTTTTTATATTGCATCCACATGCCAATGGCGCCCAGTTGTGCTATGCCATATTCTATATAATAGAAAGGTACTTCAAACAGGTGCAATTGTCTTTGCCATCCTATCTTTCTAAATTCTTCCAGCCCTGTAACATCAATAGAATTGGTAGAGAATTCTCCCAGAATTTCTATCCATTTATCCGTTCTTTCTTCAATAGTATGTGTTGGATTTTCGTATATCCAGTGTTGGAATTTATCAATGATTGCTATCCATGGGAATATTGTAATAGTTCTTTCCAGCTGATGTTCTTTTGCACGTTTTAAATCTTCTGGATTGCTGAAAAAACTCTCCCAATGATACATCGAAAACAGTTCCATACTCATGCTGGCAACTTCCGCTATTTCCATTGGATATTCTTTGAAAGAACTTAGCTCAAGTGGATGGGATAAAAAGGAGTGAATTGCATGACCGCCTTCATGAACCATGGTGGTTACATCACTCATTTGACCGGCTGCATTCATGAAAATAAAAGGTGCTCCACTTTCGGTAAGCGGACAGTTATAACCGCCTGGTGCTTTTCCCATTCTACTCTCTAAATCAAAGTGTTTCAACTCCTTCATCTTACGAAGACAATCGGCGAAGAATGGATTTAGTTGTTCGAAACATTTTACCGACTTTTCATACAGGTCTTCGCCAGTAGTAAATGGTTTTAACGGTTGTATCCCTTCTGGTTCTGCTTCCGTATCCCAAGGTCTTAAAGTATCTAAACCAAGCTTAGCTTTTTTCTTGGCATAAATCTTTTCTATGATAGGGAGTACGTGTAGCTTTATAGCCTCATGAAACTGGAAACATTCTTCTTTGGTGTAATCAAATCTGCCTAGTTCTACAAACTTATAATCGCGGTAGTTGGCATAGCCCGTGTTTAATGCTATCTGATGTCTTTTGGCAATTAACTGACTGTACAAATCATGCATAGCATCTTTATCCTCCAAGCGGCGCGATTGTATCTTTCTGTACACATCTTCTCTAAGCGATCTGTCGTGGCTTTCCAGGAATTTAGAGGCTTGTTGTAAAGTATATTCTTTGCCATTTATCTCAACCGTCATTTTGCCTGCTATTGTACCGTATTGTTGTTGCATTACCGATAGCTCGGCCTGAATAGGGATATTCTGTTCACGGAACAATTCGATGTTCTTTTTTACACTGCGTAGGTAAGTGAAATATTTATCTTTATCTAATGCTGAGGTGAAGGGAGAATTGATGAGTTTTTTGTTTAATAAATCTGCATAAGGTTGAATGTTTGGAGATATTTCCATGCAGAAATAATTGAAGGATTCTTCCAATGCTTTATCGGTCGTATCGCAGGTCATTTTTATTTGTCTCCAGCAGACATCTTCACTTACTACAGCCTCTAACTCGCTCATATCTTTCAGCCATTGTTGAAGGTCTTCTGCATTGTTTATTTCTTTCTCCAGCAATGTTTTGAAGTAAGGTTCCAGGGTTGCCCAGTCTGTAATTACAAAGTTTTCCGGTACAAATGATCTTTGAATCTTTTGTATATCTGCACTATAATTCATGTATAAAAATTTTTGCGAATGTAGGATATAGGAGTAATTGCTCCTTAAAACAAATTATTTATAAAGATTGAGTCACTATTATTTTAAGAAAAAGATCCATTTTGATTTATCAATTCTTGAATAATATTACTGATGTAACCATTTAAGAGAACATTTCCTAGTTTAAGGGTAAACTAAAATATAATAAGGTAAAATTCTTTTAGTTTATGGTTAATATGATTTAGTTTATCACTAATATGTTTTAGTTTAACGTTAAACTAAAACATATTAGTAATAAAAGGAAATATTTTAGACTAATTAATTTTTTTATTTATGTAAAACCAAATTAGTTTAAGGTTAATATATTTTAGTTTTATACTAATAATAAAATCTTTATAGTAAAACTAAATTTTTGATTCAAAAAACAACCTTAAATTCATAATACAACTACATTATTGAAATGAAATGATC
>CANFLJ010000114.1 GCA_947447815.1 Chitinophagaceae bacterium
CCATTAAAATCAAAACTACCTGTTACAGGACGAATAACTAATTGAGCTTTAAGTATCTTAGCAAAATTCGGCAGCTTCTGAACATCGTTGATGGTCTTGAAACGAATCTTGGTCATTAGGCCCGTAAATGATTGACAATAAGCAATATTGTCGGTAGCGGTTGATGGAATTTCTTTATTGGTAAGACTAATATTTTTTAAAGTACTGTTCTTAATATTTGATCTGTCTACCGTGATATGGTTAAACTGATGCAATTTATTGGTTAATGTAAAATCAGCAGTCAAATTTTTAGGAAAAGCAGCTCCTTTACGATAGTATACTCTAAGAATTACGGTATCGGAGAAACCATACATAGCATTATCACCAATACTTGCGTTAATTTTTAGTCCATTAAAATAATTAATAAAATCTTTACTGGTTTTAAGTACTGTATTATTTGGATTTTGTAATTCTGAAAATAACGTTTGTCCTAAAGCGTCATCTATTTTCAATTGTACCTCATCTCTTCTTACAGGAGCAATCATTTTAGATTCACTACCAAGAATACTGCTAACCTTGAATGTTTGATTGCTATAATACTGATTAGATAAATCGAAGTTTTTAGAAGCAATTACTTCCGATAAACGGGAAGTAGTAAAATGAACAGGAACAGTGGTGTCGCCAGCATAAAAACTATTCGGTTTAAGAATAAGTCTTATAGAGTCGTAAGTGGTTTGAGCGTATATGTCAGCATAAGAAGGAGGATTGATGTCGAAAAAGCTCTCCGAGGTTATTTTACCAAAATAAGGATCAATATATGATCCTATTACCAATGACCCTTTGTTGGAAGTAGAAAAAGAATCGATGAGTACGGTAGACATAGTAGGCGCAAAACTATCCACCATAACGATTTGAGTAAGACCGTTATCTAAAAACTCATTACCAAACTGAACATCTGCCTTCTTACACGAAGAAATAGAAAGTGTAAGGGCAAGAATAAAAGATATAATTATTGAAAATTTCATGTAGTACTTTTATGCTAAAGCAGGAATTACCCTCTAAAAATTTGTACAATGATATAAAGAAGCTGATTTTAAGCAATAATAACGAAGGTAAATTAACTAAATGTTATACTAGAAGGGCTGATGAAACAAGGTAGTTTTTGGTCACTTTAAACTAGCCTTTAGCAAATTAAACTTTTTACAGTACGTTTGGCTCCTGACAACAATAGTAATTATGCATAAAAAGTTAACGGTAATATTAATACTCATAATAGTTGGTTTTAAAGCCTCTTCACAGTCGGATCAGGTAGAGCTTGGCGCAAAACAATACGATTTCATTGATCGACTGGAGTTATTACTTCAAAAAGATTCTGTGTTTAATTTCTCTTCTTTCAGACCGCTGAACCGAAAAGATATTACCCAGCGTGCTGCCTATATCCAGCAGCTAAGCGATAAAGGATTGATACAATTAACCGCTGTAGACAAATACAATCTGGATCAGTTGTTGAAACAAAACTTTGAATGGGCTACTCCTTTGGCCGATACTACCATGCCATTTAAAAACCTGTTTAATAAAAACGGAGCTAAAACGCCATTTTACTGGGGTGCAAAAAGAGAAGACTTCTCCATATATCTTCAGCCCATACTGGCCTACGAAAGCGGTAAGGATAACAACGTTACTACTCATTCTTTGCTTAGAAATACAAGAGGATTTGAAGTAAGAGGAACTGTAGGTAAAACTATTGGGTATTATACTTCCGTAACCGAAAATCAGGAGCTTTTTCCATTGTATGTTCAAAATGTGAAAGATGCAATGCACGTGGTACCGGGCACTGGATACTATAAGGATTATCAAAAAGGTGGAGGTGATTATTTTGATGTTCGTGGTGGTATCAACTTCAAAGCTGGTAAATATATAGACGTACAGTTTGCCAATGATAAAATATTTGTAGGAAATGGTTTACGTAGTCTGATATTGAGCGATAACAGTGACAACTTTTTATTCCTGAAAATAAGAACCAAGTTCTGGAAGTTTCAGTACTACAATATTTATGGACAACTGATGACCACTACCAGGGATTTTGATGGTCAATCGTTATTGCCACAAAAAAACATAGTAATGCAGTATCTGGATTTTCAGGTAAGTAAAAGAGTAAACATTGCCTTGTATGAGAACGTTATGTTTAACCGTCAGAATGGGTTTGATTTAAATTATTTGAATCCGGTAATCTTCCTGGATGCTATTCAACAAAAAGTAGGTAGTCCTGATAAACTGACTGTTGGGATGAACATTAAAGCCAATGTATTTAAGAAATCACAACTATATGGTCAGCTTGTTATCAACGAGTGGGTTGCCCACGAAGTATTCCATTACAGCAATGGCTGGTGGGGAAATAAAGAAGCCTTTCAGTTTGGCATAAAGACGGCTGATTTTCTGGGCGTGAAGAACCTGGATGTACAGGCAGAAGCAAATATAGTTCGTCCTTTTGTATACACACACAATGATACTGTTGGGTCTTATACGCATTATAATCAAGCATTGGCGCATCCTTTGGGTGCAAACTTTAAAGAGTATATAGCGATTATAAAGTATCAACCAATTAGAAAACTAACCATCAACTCCAAGATATTTTACAGCGAGCAAGGACTGGATTCTGCTGGTAGAAACTTTGGTGCCAATATATTCGAATTGTATACTACCCGTGTAAGAGACTACGGATTTAGTATTGGTTCTGGTATATTGTCAAAAACATTTACAGCATCTACTACCATCTCTTACGAGGTGATTCCTAATTTGTTTTTAAACGCCAATCTGTTGATTAGAAATAATAAAACAGAAGGGTTGAAAGATTTTAATACTACCGCTTACATGATTGGGTTTAGATGGAATATTGCCCGCAGAGAATTCAACTTTTAGGGTTATTCATACTCTGTTAATAAAATTATAATATTGGCTACTGTTTATTATCCATAAATTAGCCAAACGTTTTTTTATGAAATGGAGAAAATTTAATGGAGAATCAATCGAATTACCTATTAAGGATGCAGTAGCTAATGCCATTATCAGAGAGACTGAAAAGGGCGTTAAACTGAAAGTTTGTATTGGCACCGATAGTCAGGTAAAAGGGAGTGATACAGAGTTTGCCACGGTCATCGTTTTTCTTAGAGAACACAATGGCGGCTTTATGTACATTCACAATGACAAGACCAAACAAAAGTTTCATCTGAAAGAAAGAATGCTGCTGGAAGTTGCAAAAAGTATCGAGATAGCTTACGAGCTTTGCGATCTTTTTATAGAGCACCATGTAGAGATGGAAGTGCATGCAGACATCAACACTAATCCAAACTTTAAAAGTAATGATGCTTTAAAAGAGGCAATGGGTTATATTCTTGGAATGGGATTTGCATTTAAAGCCAAGCCAGAAGCTTTTGCCAGTAGTTGTTGCGCCGATAAAGCGGTGAATTAATTTACTAATTTACTAATTTAATAATTTGATAATTAATACATTCGGTATTTCATTATCATATCAGTTGATTATCACATTATCAGATTAGTTCTGATACTTCCAATTGCGGCTTTTTCCTTCAGCCATCCATTCGATGGCCTGATTTGTACGCTTGACTCTTGTGGTTTCCGTTTTGGACTCTTCTATCCAAACAATATATTCTCTTTTTTTAGCCTCCGAAAATGCTTGGTACGTTTTAAAGGCTTCTTTATTCTTTTTTAAAAGAGTAGCAACGTCGTTTGGTAATACGGTTGGTTTATCAATTACTTTTTTCTTCTTTTCTACTTTCAAACCTATTTCATTCAGCTTCATAGCTTCTTTAATCCAGGCTTTTATTTTAGTATCTTTAGGAAGGTCTTTCAGAGTGGTAATTCTACCCAAATGCCCCATGGCTACTTCGCTTTCTGCTGTACGAACCAATACAGGATCTTTCATAAGAGCAACTTTCCAGAAACCAAAACTACAATGTTGTTTGAAGGCGGCCATATTGCACAACGGTCCTTTATAATCGAAGAATGGCATACCCCATTTTATCTTTTCTTCTACTTCAGGACAGGCTTCCTGTACAAGTTTTCTTAGATGAATCAATATAGGTTTTGCAAAATCGGCGGACTTTGCAATGTATGCATCAATTGCTTTGTTTTGAATGGCCATACCAGTGGTGTAATTTATTATTTAGTACCTAAATACGAAAGAATAAACTGCCCGCCATTACTGTTGAAATAGGCAGTTCCTGCATCTTCTTTCACCACTAAAGTAAGTTCTTTTTTATTACACTTAATTTTCCATCTTCCTGGTTTTAAATCTGTAACCAGTACTTTATATTGCTTCTTAGTATCACCAATGGTGAAATCGATGGTTTGCTCTTTCTTGTTTAAATTAAGTTGTTCTGCCACTATTCTATCTGCAATAGCTAGTGCTACATACGTTTTAGTAGAAGAAAAAGTTTTGGTAACCTTAAATGGTATAGGAGATGGTTGCGCATCCATCACCTGCAATACATTTAAAAAGTTATCCGACTTAGCCGCTTCTTTAGGGGAAAGTTCTATCCTCCATCTGCCAGCATCTTCCTGGGTAACGGTACCCCAGTTTTTGCCATCTACCCAGTACTCTTTACCATCACCGCCTACCTTTTCTATTTGCTGATTCTTTATTTCGGGTAGTAATACATTATCCACCAGCTTTCCATTTCTTCCATCTTTTGTAGTAGTAAAAGAAATCTCCCCATTCTTAATATCCGGCTCGTTCTGACTATGTAGTAACCATGTTTTTTTGAAGGATGGATTAGTAGATACAATCTTATCCAGCACTATTAATGCTCCGGGAATATGCTCAGATTTAAGATTCAGAAAGACAAAACTTCTTTTAACGGTGTCAGCTTTACCTGGGTAGTCTGCTACATTTTTAGGTACATTATAACAAGGGGTCATATCGCCTTTTAAATAAGAATAATCAGGTGCCAAACCAGGGGAAATATCTTCGGCCAGTATATATGCCGATTTTCCCTGAGCAAACATTTCCTGAGTGCTATCCCAGGCAAAGTTTTTGTATGAAAACTGACCACCATCTCTTGAAACTGCTTTTTTGGAATGACCTTCGAATGGAGTAGGTTCGTTAGGGTCCATTATTAATACGGAGTTGTGGGCAATAGTACGTGCATAATAGTTTACATAATTTGTTTTGCCCCAGCCATTATCTGCATTGGAGCCCTGGTAAATACCTGCATCCAGCGCAAGATGTCCTTTATAATAAATATCAAAATTACCAATGTCCAGATGGGTATGATTTTTGGCATCGTACTCTCTCATATTCATCATCACAACCATCGTTTTGGAATCAAATCCTTTTTGCTCCATATCCCATCCTGTTCTGGCAATTAATAGTCCAGAAGGTGATGGAAAATAACGACTAAATGTAAGGCTATCAAAAGGGGTAGATTTAATATAGGGATTATATAAAATAAAAGCACGGGTACTTAAATCGGTAATCTTATTGATGTTTTTGGTAGCATAATATTGTAGAAAAGGATCTTTAGAAAGGGAGGCGGAAAGAGGGATGAATGTTTGATAAAAAGAACCCATGCCAAGCCTGTTATGACAATCTCCTTCGGGTATGCCATCCATATCAATTGTTTGCGGAATGCGGTCATATATATCGCGATAAGTTACCGAGCTGATGGCCTTATCGTAAGGGTTAAGCCCTATCTTTTCCAGCATGAAAGCTTGCAATACTTCATTGCCATACCGAACATGTATATACTGACTTCCCTGATGATGTGCTCCCGATTTGTACCATGGATTACGGGATGGAGCAAAATGTTCTACTTGTTCTTTATATATAAAATCAAATATCTCGGGAGCTTCATTGTAAGTAGCAATACCCATTGCTAAAAATACGGAAGGAGCATTTTCTCCATAATGACCCGTCATGTATTGTTTGGGTGTGTTTTTGAACAGACAATATTCTGCAATGCAACATACTTTCTTCATGTTTTCTATCAACAATAATTTGTCTTCTTTGCTGATTAAATTATAACACCAGTCATATACGAGTGCTGCCCCAAATGCAGCTTCGTATGCCTGCGCATTAGGATGATAATCTTTAGCAGATTTGATAGAGCCCAGATAACTATTGGCCAGTTTTACGGCTTCCAATCCTGCAGCTTTTTCGTTGACGGTATCCAGCAAATAAGAAAAGGCTAAGGCTTCCATTTTTTGTCGAATAGCATCTTTAGGAAGACCATCTTCGGATATTCCGTTGGTAACAAAGTTTTTTTGTTGAATAAAAGCTGTCCTCATTTCATTAAAGTCGGAGTGCTGCATTCTTTGTTTTACTTCCCTTACTTCTTTAGCGGAAATTAATAGCCTGGGATGTTGCGGCAATTCAATGGTTCCTGCCTGAATGGTAAGAGGTAAAATCAATATAAAGAAAAGTAGGTGTTTGTTTAATATTTCCATATAGTAAAATCGTATTTTGGTGATAATGAAAACAAAAATAGGATAGCTGTATCAAATATGAGCATTAATTACGTGAATCGTGAAAACAATACGTGAGTCGTGAGAAATACAATC
>CANFLJ010000115.1 GCA_947447815.1 Chitinophagaceae bacterium
ACTAACGGTACCGCTCATTTTAATATCGGCAGAAAAGTAAACGATGAACCATATAAGACTATTGGCTCCATTAACGCAAATGATAAAGGACAGATTTCCAATTATAGCTTCATCGACTATGAAAGAAAAAGAGGTATCCTATATTATCAATTAGAAATTGTTGAGCAAGGTGGTAGTAAACATTATAGTAAAATTGTTTCTGTAAATAGAACTGCGGAAACTGTTTACTCAGTGTTCCCTAACCCAGCTCACAACAAGGTAACAATTAGCGGAGAAAGTATTAATCAAATCGATATTATTGATAATACGGGCCGACTATTAATTCGCAAAAGATATGCAGTAATTGCTGGGAACAGCAACAATAATATAGAAATGGATGTCCACGAACTTAAAACAGGCATTTACTGTATCCGAATTTACAACCTTGATGGCACATCTTCTACAGAAAAAATGGTCATCTATCAATAGAAAACGGACAAAATTCATTGTTTCTTTATCTCATTAAGGAATTAAAGCTAGTATTTAGGGTAATATTTTTAGAATTTATCACACAATAACATTGCTTTAATAAAAAAAATGGGTTCCGAGATTATCTTTGAACCAATATAATGTATTTTAATAATTAGTACTTTTAGTTATGAAAAGAATAATAGTAGCTTGTCTTGCTTTAGTTTTGATTTCTACAATTTTGGAATCATGTGCATCTTCTAGCAGAAGTGGCTGCCCTACTACCAATCCAAATTACTTCAGAGGAAGAAGATAATATGAACTGGATTGATTTAAAAGAAGAAAAAGAACTCGATTCTATTGTTGCACTTTCGTTTAATAAGCCTCAGCTTATTTTTAAACATAGTACCAGATGTAGTATCAGTACTATTGCCAAAGGCAGAATGGATAAAAGTGACGTAGATGCTACCTGCGATTGTTATTATCTTGACCTGATCGCTCACAGAAATA
This sequence comes from Chitinophagaceae bacterium, assembly GCA_947447815.1. Classification (GTDB taxonomy): domain Bacteria; phylum Bacteroidota; class Bacteroidia; order Chitinophagales; family Chitinophagaceae; genus CANFLJ01. The sequence continues at coordinate 958 of CANFLJ010000115.1, forward strand.
TCTCCAATCTAATTGCCGAAAAGTTTCATGTACATCATGAATCCCCTCAGGTTCTATTGATTCAAAAAGGAGAATGTACTTACGAAGAAAGTCATAATGCCATAAGGCCAGATGACATACTTGAAAATGTTAGTATCTAAAACTAACATCCTTTCTATTATACTCATTAAATGAAAAAGATAGCTGTAATTGTTGCTGGTGGCGCTGGTTCCAGAATGGGAGCTACAATCCCCAAGCAATTCTTATTGCTACAAAACAAGCCTATTTTGTGGCACACTATCAATGCTTTTACACAGACCTTTACCGATATAGAAATTATCATTGTTCTTCCAGAAATGCATATTGAAGAAGGAAAATCAATTGCAGATACTTTCAAAACCTCTCACAAAATAACTTGTATACAGGGTGGACTTACTCGGTTTGATTCCGTTAAAAACGGATTGACTCAGATTACCGAGGATTGCATCGTATTTGTGCACGATGGAGTTAGATGTTTATTATCTAGCGATCTTATCAATAATTGCTATCATCAGGCTAAGGCGAAAGGCTCTGCAATTCCCGCTGTTGCAGCTACAGATAGTATTCGATTAGTAGAAGGAAACACTTCACATATTGCGGATAGAAACAAGGTACGTTTGGTTCAGACTCCTCAAACTTTCAAAAGCAACATTCTTCTGGAAGCATTCAAGCAACCATATCAGGATTCTTTTACAGACGAAGCAAATGTTGTGGAAGCCTTTGGTAAAGAAGTTCACCTTATTGAAGGAGATTACAACAATATTAAGATTACCCGACCATTGGATTTAATAATAGCAGAAAAAATTCTTGAAGAAAGAAAGTAGTTGCAAAATCTAGATTACTGCCATCCCATTTTTAATTATTAATTCTTAATTTTTAATTTGGAATTATCGGAATGATATTTAATTAATCCTTTCATCGGAGAAGCAGAAACACTACCAAATTCCAGCTCATAACTACTGCACATTTCTTTTAATACATCCTTAAAAGCAAAAGCAACTCCTCCAACAAAATGTATTGGATTGCTCCAGCTTTCGCGATACTTATATATATGATGATAGAAAAATTCGCTAAACCCGTCTTCCAGAATATTTTCTATCATATAATGTCCTCTGTTCTCTGCTAAAAATTGAGTAAAACTTGCCAGATATCGGTTGGCTAATGGTTGTGTATATACTTGCTCTATTATTTCATGTGGCGTAGTCACAAACATAGCGTCAAACCTTGCTCTAAGGTCTTCATCAAAGGTATTATACAGATAATATCTTACAACAGTTTTACCCAGATAAGCCCCACTACCTTCATCCCCTAATATGAAACCTAAACTAGCATGATTCTTTACTATCTTCTTACCATTATAAAAGCAGGAATTAGATCCGGTTCCTAGTATACACACTACCCCTTTTTCTTTATCGCATGCAGCCCTTGCCGCAGCTACTAAATCGGTTTCTATAGCTATTTTCGATTTACCAAAAAAGTGTTTTAGTATTTTTTTTATCTTTAATACATTATTGGTATTGCTCAATCCAGTACCATAAAAGTATACAGCATCTATTGTCTTTTTGCCAAGATAAGGTATCAACTCCTCTGTAAGAATTTGTGTAATTTCTTCTTCAGAACTGAAGTAAGGATTAATCCCTTTGGTTAATATTATCTTTTTCTTTTTATCGTCCAGAAGACACCACTCACATTTTGTAGATCCGCTATCAGCAATTAGTTGGATGGACATTGTAAATTATTTTGAAACAAATTTAATGATAACAACCTAAGATTTCAAATTTAAAAATTAAAGAAGTCAAACATCTGCATCAATCCACTTCATTCCCCACTTACTAAACCACCATAAAAGAATTGTATTATTTGTATTTGCACTCCAATTTTTAATTATTAATTTTTAATTTTTAATTAAAATTACTGCTCCCCAAAACTAATCAGCTCATTCAGCTCTTTATCAGTCAACTCCCCTACCCAGGTCTCCCCATGCGCAATAGTCATATTAGCAAGATCTCTTTTACTCCGCAGCATCTCATCTATTTTTTCTTCCAGAGTACCTTTCGTAATCATTCTATGTACCATTACATTCTGATTCTGCCCAATCCGGAACGCTCTGTCTGTAGCCTGTGCTTCTACTGCAGGATTCCACCACAAATCATAGTGAATCACATTCGCTGCCGCAGTAAGATTTAGCCCAGTACCACCTGCCTTCAAGCTAAGTATAAAAGTATCGGTAAGATGATTAGTCTGAAAGTCAGCTACCATGTCATCACGTTCATTTCTGCTACTTCCTCCATGCAATTGCAGCGCAGTCTTTCCAAAATGATTCTGTATAATCTGCTTTAATATAGTTCCCATCTCCTGATACTGCGAAAAGATGATTACTTTCTCATTATTCTCATAAATAGTTTCAAGCAACTGTAGCAAAAGCAGCGTCTTACCCGATAATGCAGGATGCTGCTCAGCATTCTTAAGATAGTTAGCCGGATGATTACAGATTTGCTTCAATACAGTCAACAATTTCAGCACCATTCCTCTCCTATGCATCCCATCCGATTGTTCTATTTGTCGCATCAGATCATGCGTAAGATTCTGATACAAGGCGGCCTGCTCTTTTGTAAGAGTACAAAACTGATTACTCTCTATTTTATCCGGCAAATCAGTAATGATGTTCTTATCTGTCTTCATTCTCCTCATTATAAAGGGAGAAGTAATAGCCTTAAATTTATCTAGTTTCACTACATCTCTATACAGTTCTATAGGCTTAGCATAGTTCGATTCAAACCAGTTAATACTACCTAAATAATTAGGATTAGCAAAATCAAATATGCTCCAGTATTCCGATAATCTATTTTCTACTGGCGTGCCACTCATAGCCACTTTTATATGTCCCTTTATTTTCTTAATACTCTTCGTTTGCGCTATATCAGGATTCTTAATATTCTGTGCTTCATCCACTACTACCATATACCATTTCTGTTTGCAGAACATTTCATTCTCCGTTCTAGCTATTCCGTAAGTAGTTACTACCACATCTATATTTTCAAGATCAAATGTTCTACCCTGACCATGAAAAATCAATGCCCTGATATCAGGCGCAAACCTTTTCATTTCTACCATCCAGTTGGTTAATAAAGTAGTTGGCACTATCACTAGCGCAGGTGCATTTTTCAATAGCCCCTCTTCTTTAAACTTAAGGATTGCCGCTATTACTTGCAGCGTTTTTCCAAGCCCCATATCATCTGCTAACAACGACCCAATCCCTAACTTCGAATTCTTATATATCCAGTTAAATCCTCTTTGCTGATAGGGCCTCATAGTCGCTAATAGATTTGCAGGCAAGGGTATTTCTTCATCTTTTAATAAGTTGCTTATCTGCTCTTTTAGTTTATCATCCATAAATACAGGAGCCTTCTCATAATCACCACTCAGCGCGGCCTGCAGCAATTCTATACCAGTAAGTTTTGCAGGTTTATGCAGATGGAGAATAATCTTCTTCACTTGCGCTTCATCCATTAATATATACTGATCCCTTATCCGCACAAGCCCCATCGTAGTTTTAGACAGTCGTTCAAATTCCTCCTGACTAATAAAACTATCTCCCATCGCTACCTGCCAGTTATAATCCATCAATCCATCCAGACTAAAATAGTTCTTCTTACTTCTTGCCGAGGTAAGTTTCAGTGTCACCATAGGTCTCATAATGCTTTGCAAACTCTTTGGTAACAACGCTTTTATACCAAACAAATCCAGTACAGGCAATATTTTCAACAAAACATCAGCAAACTTATCCGCTGCATATAGTAGCTTTTCTTTTCCTCCAGTCTCTATCAATTTGGCAAGATCGGGATAGTATTCTCCCAGCATATTCAAATCTTTCAACATCACCATCCTATCCTCATCTTCATGCGCTTCAAGAAACAATTCAAGCGGTTCATTTTCTTTCAGTTCTGTTTTATTATGTTGCACCAGAATCGATACTTCAAACCCTTCTTTATTATTGGTTTCTGTTACTTGTAATAGTGGAATAAAATGTTTCTCCGAAAAATAAAAGCGTTTCAACCATACCTGTATAGCATTAGGCGTATTCCGCTCTCCAGCAGTATTGAAATAAATAATATGATTGCTAAAAAACAAGTCAGCTATTTTACGATCATCCTTTTTAGTAATCTTCGATAACCGATTAGTTTTATAGGTATTTTCTATAGTCGCATTAATAATATAAGAACAGAGCAGCATCATTCCTTCACTCTTCTCTGCAGGCTTTGCTTTTATAGGCGGAACCCTGTTATCATACCCTCGTCTCGTGCTGTTAGTCGACGAATTAGCAAGTTGCAATACCCCATAGGGCAAACATTCTACCAGATTATCATAATTAGCTTTTACACCACCATTAAGCATGGCAGGTATCCACAACATTTTGTACCCTTCATCCAGACAATTATATAGTCTTGGCAATATCGCGCCCTTCTCCAATAGTATTTTACAGTAAATAAATATGCGGTATAGTGCAGTATAGGAAGCAGAATAATTATCTAGATGTTTGGCATCCGTTTTTACAAATAAGGTTTTCAATTGTTCCCAGTTTATCACCAGTCTTTCTCTCCCTCTTTTTGTTTCGATGACCATACTGTGATCATGAAAAAATATCAACGAATATTCTACATGTCTAAACAGCTCTAGCTCAGGTTGTACTGGGTCTTTCAAAGCAGCATCTGCTGTTAGTACTTCTTTCGAAGCCCTTTTATAAATAAGACTAATATGTGGTTTAAAATCTCCTGTAAAAAAGGAAGTCCTTGCTACAAACAATTCGGGAATTGTTGTCAACAGATTATCTATTGCCACATATTTAGGCACAATATGTATAGGTGCACCATAAGGAGTGTAAGTATACCGCCAGGTAACAGAAGCACTATCTCTGATCGAAAATATATGCTCGTTATGCTGATAACCAAATATTACTTTCCGGGTACGTAATTCCTGTAGAATATCAAACCCAAAAAGTTTGAAAAACAAAAATGGGTCTGCATCTATTTCTTTCGTTACAGCATGGAGTGTTGCAGCTATATGTTTACAGGGAAGATGGCGTTCTTTACAATTACAATTAGCAGTAATTTCTCTAAAGCTTATGGGCAATAGCTTTAGCTCATAGTCTTGTACTATCTGAAACACTTCTATGGGCATTTCTTTATTCAGCAGCCTTAATATCAGTAGATTATTTTCTTTTATCTTTTCTACTAATAATACCTTTTGGTCTTCCGCCATTACTGGCATAACAACATTCGTAGAATAAGGCGTCTTCCGTGCATCTTGCACCCTAGCAGATATATGATGACTATATACACTGATACTCACTACCGAATTAATACTGACAGACGACTTACCCCTTCGCAAAAAGTAGTAGTTATCCATCCCTTCCAGCGCTTTCAACCATGCTAGTCCCCAATAGCTATGTTTATTTCCTCGTTTCATAACTCATGCCCCTCGTCGGACATTTGTAATGCAGCAATAAATATTATGTAGAAACCCAACTTATAAAGATGAATCAATCACCATAAATA
>CANFLJ010000116.1 GCA_947447815.1 Chitinophagaceae bacterium
TGTTCGAAGGCTTTTGATAATAATGGGGCTAACTGGTTGAATAACTCCCCTAAGATAGAAAATCCCTATCTGCCAAAAGTTACTCCTGCCTGTGGTGATATAATAGATTTTCTTGATTTTAGAAAGAAATAAGCATTTCTATCTAAAATGAATGTATAGAGTGCTTTTCTACATTATAATTTAGTCTGAAGGAGTTAGAATATTATACAATATTATCTGATAACCATCCGAAGGTGTCTGATATTTTTCCGAAGGCATCTGCTAAGTTTCCGAGAGTATCAGATTTCAGCAAAATGATATCTGATAATCTTCCGAAGGTGTCTGCATTTTGTCCGAAGGTATCTGCTAAGTGTCCGAGGCTATCAGATTTTAGTAAAATGATATCTGATAATCTTCCGAAGGTGTTAGATTTTTGTCCGAAGGTATCTGACAAGTGTCCGAGGCTATGTGATTAAAATAAAGGGATTAATGTAATATACTATTTACCTTTAAGTATTTAAAAAAAGTACTCTACACCTAAATAATAGTAGACTAATATGTAAGGTGTGATGATAATTATGAGCCTTGTATCTTGTTTTAAGTGGTTTTTATTTTTAAGTATTTGCCTCATAGCCGGCAGGCTCTGTTCATACACCACCACTGCACCCGCTCCTTGTCTCACCCACTAAAGTGGGCTCAACATTTTGGCTATCGCCAAAACCGGACCGACTGATGTGGCTTGTGTATGAACGGGTGATAATGAGTTTGAGAACTTAAGTATTAAATAAAACGTACCTTATTCAACTTTATTCCTTATCCTTATACGTTTCAATTACAGGCAATTTTATCACATATTATCGGCTACCGATTATAGAAATTGATATTATATGGCGTTTCGGGTAATAAATACTGCAATATCATAGCATAATGCGCGACGGATAGTAGGGGTATCCTTTTTTTGTGCTAACTCTATCCTCTGAAGCGGAGTAATGCAGCACAAAAAAAGATACAACCGGATAGCCGGGCCTGCAAGGCGCGCCCAAAATACTAATGTGATAATTAGCTGATTATCATATTTGATAATCAGCTAATGAATTCAAATACAAAAACTAAAGACTAAAAACTAAAAACAGGCGTATTGAAGTTCGAGATTTTGATTCCTTTTCATTAGCATTTTACATAGATAAAACTAGAATAGTCCAAATAATGTGCTGTCTATCTTTTCTATTATATGACCAAAGTCTTCTTCATTTTCGGAGAACTTTATTTTATCACAATCGATTATTAGCATCGGACCTTCTTTGTATGATTCTACAAAACGGTTGTATAATTCATTCAATTTTTTGAGGTAATCAAGACGAATGTTTTCTTCATATTCTCTGCCTCTTTTCTGGATTTGAGATACCAGGGTAGGTACAGATGCTTTCAAATAAATTAATAAATCGGGTGGCTCTACCATGCTCTTCAAAGTTTCGAAGAACTTAAAGTAGTTACTAAAATCTCTTTGGCTCATCAAGCCCATATCGTGAAGATTGGGTGCAAATATGTGCGCATCTTCGTAAATTGTTCTATCCTGAATAACTGTTTCGGTACCGTTTTTGATTTCCAGTAATTGATTCAGACGACTGTTCAAAAAGAATATCTGTAAGTTGAAACTCCATCTTGGCATATCATCATAAAAATCCATCAGATATGGATTGTGATCCACGTCTTCGAATTGTGGAATCCAGCGGTAATGCTTGCTGAGCATTTCTGTTAAGGTAGTTTTGCCAGCACCTATGTTGCCCGCAATAGCAATATGTTTTGGTTTCTTTGACTTAGCCATTATACGATGAATGATTAACTTTTGTTGTTATGTTAGTTTGGAAAGTTTGGCAATAATACATAATTTTTTAACAGCCTGTAATTAGTAATTCATATTTATTACTGCTCTTACAAGATGCAAAGTTTTTGAAGCACTTTCTCTTGCTTTATCGGCACCTTCTTTTATCACTTTTGAAAGAAATAATTTATCATTTTGAATGTCTGCTGCTTTTTCTCTGATAGGTTTAATAAAGTTGGCCATATCTTCTGCCAACTGTTTTTTAAAGTCGCCATAACGAATAGAACATCCATTGTAGTTTGCATCAAACTGGTTGTAAACTTCTTCGGTACTTACTAGTTTCATTAATGTAAACAGATTCTGAATATAATCGGGTTTTTCGGAATCAGGTGCAGTCGGTCCACTGTCTGTTTTGGCTTTCATGATCTTCTTTCTGATTACATCATCTTCGTCGGCCAGATAAATAGTAGCCATCTGATTTTCGCTCTTGCTCATTTTGCCGTTTCCATCCAATCCCATTATTTTTACTAATTCACTGTTGTAATTGAATGCTTTTGGTAGTGGGAATACTTCGCCGTAACGATGATTGAAGCGTTCTGCAAAGTTTCGGGCCATTTCCAAATGTTGTTCCTGATCCTTGCCTACCGGCACATAAAGTGCCCTGTGAATCAGAATATCGGCAGACATTAATACAGGATATGTTAATAATCCAGCATTTACATTCTCAGGATTTGATCTTACTTTGTCCTTAAAGCTGGCAGTCTTTTCCAGTTCTCCTTTGTAGGCCAGCATATTGAGGTATAAATATAATTCAGCTATTTCGGGTACATCACTCTGCACATACAATGCTGCTTTGGTGGTATCTAAACCGCAAGCAATATTTTCTGCGATCACTCTATGTACACTATGCTGCAACTCTTTGGTATCGGGGTGAGTAGTAAGACTATGCCAGTTGGCTACAAAGAAATAGCATTCATAATCTTCCTGCATTCTAACATAGTTACGCAATGCTCCAAAATAATTTCCCAGATGAAGAAAGCCAGTTGGCCTGATGCCGCTTAATACAATTTCTTTACTCATGGCGGCGAAGTTAATGGATTGAAATAATTTTTTTATACCATCTTTCTGAAGATTTAATAATACACAAACTGAAAACGTTAACTGTTTATTATATACCTTCAGTCAATTGCTATTATAAATTTGCTGTATGATTAGAAAGTTTACATTATTATTTTTGTTCTCTCTTCCATTCTTATTAAACGCACAGGACCTGACGGGTATCTGGCGCGGCAACTTTTCTCAAAAGAACTTTAATCCTATATCGGGCAATTTTGCTGATGATACTTATAAATATGAAGTTCAGATCATTCAGAAGCCGGATAATTCTTTAGATGGAGTTACCTACTCCTACAAAAAGACGGAGTTTTATGGTAAAGCAAGTTTGCATGGTTTAATGTCTAAAAAGTCTAAAAACATCATCATTAAAGAAATCAGGCTAATTGAGCATCATTCCAATAATAATACCTCTACTACTTGCTTAATGACCTGCTATTTTGATTATGTAAAAAGAGGTAAATTAGAGATACTGACAGGTACTTATACCAGTATCAATACTGATGCCGGCAATAGCAATAATAACTGTGGTGAGGGTACTGTTTATCTGGAAAAAGTAACACAAAGTGATTTTGATGAAGAGAGTTTCCTTTCAAAAAAGAAATCGGGAACTATAGCAAATGCAAAAAGTACAAAGAAAGAACCTAGTTCTACAAATAAAAATGTAGCTAAATCGAATAAAAGTACTGACAATCAAACTAATTCTGCTTCTCACAAGTCTGATGGTACTACTGCTAAGAAACAAACAGAAAAACATGCGGTAGCTAAAAAGAATAATAGCAATGATGTAAAGAAAACGATAGCCAAAAAATCAAAAATAGACTCTACTTTTTCTGCTAGTAATTTCCCTAATATTAAACCTGGAGCAGAAACTTTTGTAGTAAAGAATAAGACTGATAATCAGATGGATACTTTTTATAAGTATAAAATAGATACCACTGTTTATGTATATGATTCTCCTAGTAATAAAAGAGTTAAAAAGAACAATGTAGATACTTCCTCTAGTCCAAATAAAATTACCCTTTCGACTAATGCCTTTAAGAACAATCCGGAAGATTCTAACGCACAAATTCCTCGACCGTTAATAGAGCGGGAAAATAAGCTGGTAAACACCATTGAAGTGGATGAAAAAGAAGTAAGAATAGATTTTTATGACAATGGTGAAATAGATAATGATACCATTTCTGTATATGACAACAATAAGAGTATTGTAAATCAAGGCAGATTAAGTTACACACCAATTACTTTGAATCTGACATTTTCCAATGAAAATAAGGTGCATGAAATAATTACTGTTGCAGAGAATTTAGGAGATATTCCACCTAATACAGCTTTAATGGTGATTACTTATGGAAAGAAACGGTATGAAGTTTTTATTACCTCGGATGAAAAAAGGAATGCTAAAGTAGTTCTGGAATATAAAGCTAAACCCAAAATCAAATAAAATAACTTATTGATTTTCAGATAGTTAGCATTATCGTGTTTTATTGGTGACATAACTTACGCACTATTTATTCACAAGAGCAAATAAGTAGCATAACCTTAACCTCTTTTGCCGTATGTTCGCAGACCCAAAAATATACGAGCGTGAGGTTAAAATCATTAGAAATTAAAGGGTTTAAAAGTTTTGCCGACAAAACTGTGGTTAGTTTTGACGAAGGTATTACTGGTATTATTGGCCCGAATGGTTGCGGTAAAAGCAACATCATCGATAGCATCCGATGGGTGATTGGTGAACAAAAGATTTCATCACTTAGAAGTGAGAACCTGGAAGCTTTGGTTTTCAATGGTTCTAAAACCAGAAGCGCCAGTGGTCTGGCCGAGGTTAGTCTTACTTTTGAGAATACTAAAAATTTACTTCCTACCGAATTCAGTACGGTAACTGTTACCCGTAAATTCTACAAAAATGGTGATAGTGAATATCGCTTGAATGATGTACAATGTAGAATGAAGGATATCCATAATCTGTTTATGGATACTGGTGTTAGTACAGATAGTTATGCTATTATTGAACTTGGCATGGTGGATGACATCATCAAGGATAAAGAAAATAGTCGCCGACGTATGCTGGAACAAGCTGCGGGTATTACCATTTATAAGACCAGAAAGAAGGAAGCTAAAAATAAACTGGATGCTACAGAACAGGATCTTGCTCGTATCGAAGATTTATTATTTGAGATAAATAACCAGCTGAAATCTCTTGAAAATCAAGCGAAAAAGGCTGAAAAGTATTACGAACTTAAAAAAGAATACAAAGAGATAGCCGTTGAACTGGCTAAAGCTGCTTTGCAAGGTTTCCACCTTAACTATACTACGCTGAATGAACAATTTGAACTAGAAACGAACAGAAGAGTTCAGATAGAAGCTGAAGTAGCTACAGGCGAGGCGGAAGTAGAAAAAGAAAAACTTTCTTTAATAGACAAGGAAAGAATACTTCAATCTAAGACTACCGAGTTTAATAGTTTATTACAAAATCTGTCTCAAGCAGAAAATGAAAAGAGACTTGGCCAGCAAAGTTTACAATTCTTAAAAGAGAAAGAAACTTCTATTACTGATTTTTTATCTAAAGCAGATAGTCAGGTAAAAAGTACCGAAGATTCTATCAACTATACTAATCTTCAAATAATTGAAGAAGAGAAAAATTTGACAGAAATTCATGCTGAAGTAGAACAGGTGAAAATAAATGCTGACTCTAAAAAGATAGTTGCCGACGATAAAAGAAAGGCGGTAGATACTTTAAGAACAGAATATTTTCAGGTTCAACGCAAACAATTTGATTCGGAAAAGAATGTAGCTGTAGCTGATACTACTATTCAAAATCTGATCAGAACTCAAATTCAACTAACAGAAGAGAAGGATAATAGAATTGCTCAACTGGCAGGTCTGGAAAAAGAACTGACTGAAAAAGAAGCTGGATTAAATGCTAAGAAAACAGATTTAGTAAACTTACAGGATCAACATCAAAAAACAAAAGATCAGATACTATCAACCCAATCTGAACTGGAATCTCTTCGTAATAAAATGGGAGAGGAGGGTCGTAAACTGGATGCCAAAAAGAATGAATATGCTTTGTTGAAGAGTTTGATTGATTCTATGGAAGGCTATCCTGACAGTGTAAAATTCTTGCATAAGAATCCCAACTGGAATCACTCTGCACCAATTTTATCTGATATTATATATGTACAGAAAGAATATAGAGCCGCTATTGAAAATGTGCTGGATCAATATCTTAACTACTATGTAGTAAATGATTTAAACGAAGGTTTGCAGGCGGTAAAGTTGCTGGATGAAAATAAAAAGGGAAAAGCAAATTTTTTCTTACTGGATAAACTGACCGAAGTAAACTCCGACATTGTTCAGCCTGCAAATACTATCAAGGCTCTTGATGTAATAGAAGTAGATGATCAATATAAACAAATTGCGGCGTATCTATTAAATAATGTATTCATAGCTGAAAATGATGAGGTAATTTATAAATCTGCATCCAATGCAGTTATTTTAGATAAGAGCGGTAAATATGTAAAAGGGAAATATACCCTTACCGGAGGAAGCGTAGGATTGTTTGAAGGAAACAAAATTGGTAGATCTAAGAATTTAGAGAAACTAAA
>CANFLJ010000117.1 GCA_947447815.1 Chitinophagaceae bacterium
ACAATTTGTTTTTTTACATCATTACCGTCTATAAAAAAGTAATCATCATAAAAAGTTCTTTCAGCTTTTTCTAAAGTATCAATAGCATTTGAGGTAATAGATAAGCTGTCTTTAAAAAAAGAATGTAGTTCAGGATCAACAGTCAAAATCTGTTGCTTAAAGTCTATTAGTTGTTTATACAAAACGTCCGATTTGTCTTTTGCTATTATTGATTTTTTGTGGTTATTATCTTTTAGTTTAATGATTAGTGAATCAAGGATATTAAATATAGAATCTGACTTGTTTTTTATAATTGTAGCTTTAGAAAACCAGAATAAAGCAACTGTTCTAGATTCTGGTTTTTCAGTTTTTAATCGTAAAGATGTATACGCTCTTACTGTATTGTCTTCTAACAATTCATTAGATGTTTGATAACTAGCAATCAATTCATCATAAAGCTTATCCTTCTCTTTATCCTTGCAGGAAACAATAGTAAAAAGTAGTACTCCTACAACAATTATGATACTTAGGTTGTATTTATTCATAAAGAGTTGTTTTTGGCTATGGTAATTATTTCAATCGTAAATGTACATTTCAGCAAAACACCTATTCTGTTAAATAACTTTGCTTTAAAAAATAAATCCTTCCGGTAACTAATTAACCCTCAACTTTGCTATTCGAAAGCAAATAAGACCTTTTTGTAAATACGCTTAATAATCCCCATAAACGTAAATATCAAATCGCCTTGATTTTGTTAGAAAGATAATTTCTATAAAAACAGGTTACGTTTATGAATTCAATTCATACAAATTTTTCGGGTGTCAATATCGACAACATTCTTTCAGAAGAACAATTTCTTTCTTCCTCCTATTTATCTTCGTCACCAACCATAGGTACCCACTTACCAGCAGCTGGCTACCCATTACTAGCAATTGGTAATGGCATACAAGCAGTTGGTTACCCGTGGCCTGATATTGGTGCACCCTCACCTGCTTTGCGCTATGGCTCTCCCGCTTCTGGTCACTTCGCTCCTATACCTTGTAACGCTTTATCAGCAATTGGTTATGCCTCACCAGGTATTGGTAAGGTAGAATCTACCACGGGTCAGCGTGCTTTTAATACTAATGTTATCTTTCCTATGATGGAATGTATGGCATTGGTAACTGGGGCAGTACCACCATAATTTTTATAAACAGTATCTTGGATTGGAACTTTAGGTTCGTGTTTTTTTAATAAAGGATTACAGATTGCAGGAACGAGCAATGTAATACCCATTATTTGTGATCGTTCATAATACTAATTATATGAGTTTTATAGAAAGAACAATTGCCTTATTTGTAAATCAGTTAGGCGTATTCTCTAATAATATTAAAGGCAAATTAGGGACAACCTTAGGATTTTCGCTTGCAAAAATTAAACAAGCCGAAGACGATTATTTGTATGCGCAATGGGTGCTTAAATGCCTTGATTCAATAGAGGCATACCATAGTAGTTATGTGGCATACCTGCGTTTGGTTCGCTATGGTGCCAAAGGGGTTTCGGTTATTGTAGAGCCCGAAATGCCTGTATTTGATACGCCTCCTCTTATTGTATTGGCAGGTATTCAAAGCCGATTTTCGGCCAATGCTAAAGAGATAAAAGCAAACCCTGCGTGTACGCTGGATATGCAGAAATTTCTGGGAATAGCACCTGTAGAATCTGCTTTACCTAAAGAAGATGAAGTGCCGGATTTGAAGGCAAAAGAAAGTGCTGGTTACCCTGTTGTCAGCTTTCACAAGTATGATAATGAGGGATTGAGTCTTTATCGCGATAAAGGCGATGGAAAGGGTTATGGCACTGCGCCATTTAAAACCTTGTTTTATAGTCCTTATATTGATAAAGATGTTCCTGCCGTTGGGCAAACTGCTTTGTATAAATACAAAGGAATTTACCTGGATCATGATGTGGAAACCGGTAAGTTTAGTCCGGAAGTAAGCGTTACTGTTGTAGGTAGATAATATTCATTAATGAAAATGAATACATTGTATTAAACCGCTTTTCAAAAGCGCTGTTGGTATAAAAACTTACGGCGCTTTTTTGTTATTGATGTTGATTAAACCGTACTGCTATTTTTAAAGATTCCATTACATTAAAAATAATAGGACAACGATCGTAATGCATAAAAATGGTGAATAATCTTTTCTGTACTTCGGGCAGATGAAGTGCCGGAAATTCTCTGCATCCGGCAAAACGATTGTCGTAAATAGTGCATTTATTATCGGCTAGAAAATGACAGGGAATGCTACTCATCAGCATCTTGCCCGACAAACTTTTTTCTACATATTTTTCGTCAAAAGTATTCCTGCTAATGCCAAGATGATCGGCGGCATGGTTGGCTTCTTTTTCGTTTAACCCAATCATCAGCGTCTTGCAGCAATTGCCACATTGGGTACAATCTATTTTTTGGGTAATCTGCTGGTCCAGCATATATACTGTCTGATCTATTTCTTCGGCATTCAATTCTTTCAGGTGCGCAACAAAATCAATGTTCTCCTGTTCTAGGGCCGTAGCATGTGCCGCTATTGTGGCTAAGTTTGTTTCCAGAATGGGTAATTGCATATCCAATTGTAGGGCGAAATATTTTAGTGATGCGTCCCGCTCATATTTCAAATATAAAGGGATTTTCTATTTCCTCTTCAGAACAGGTTTCGATTTTTTACTTTTGTCTTTTTACTTTGTTTTTTCACTTAACATTGCGCTATGAATATCATTGTTACCGGGGCTTCAAAAGGGATTGGTAAAGCTATTGCCGAAATATTTTCTGCCGAAGGTCATACCCTTCTTTTATGTAGTCGTAATCAAAGTCAGTTGCAGCATACCGCCGAAGAACTAGCCAGCAGGTACGGCAATAAAGTACATTATCATGCTGCCGACCTTAGCAAAAAAGAGGAGGTGGAAGTATTTGGTAAATGGTGTCTGGAAATAGGTACTCCCGATATACTGATTAATAATGCAGGCCGATTTTTACCTGGTTCTATCTACAACGAAACGGAGGGAATACTGGAAGATATGATAGCCACCAACCTGTATAGTGCATACCACCTTACCCGAAAAATAGTACCCGCCATGATTGCAAATAAAGCGGGACATGTGTTTAATATATGTTCTATTGCCTCGGTAAAGCCTTATAGCAATGGAGGATCATATGGTATTAGCAAATTTGCAATGCTGGGCTTCAGCAAAAATCTTCGGGAAGAATTGATGCCGCTTAATATCAAAGTAACCTCGGTATTGCCAGGAGCAGTGTATACCGATAGCTGGAGTGGTAGTGGCATAGATCCTACACGAATAATGGAAGATAAAGATATTGCTACCATGGTGCTTGCTGCCAGCAAACTATCGCCACAGGCTTGTGTAGAAGAAATACTGATACGTCCACAACTGGGCGACCTGTAATAACAGCAGGAGAATGCCAATAAAGATGATACTATTATATCAACAACATAGAAAGAACTTGTATTGGCAGTTTACTTAAAACCTAAAACATACTAAGCATAATGATGGAAATGTATACCGACGATTATTTTATGAAGCATGCACTGCGCGAGGCACAGGAAGCATTTGAGGAAGACGAAGTACCGGTGGGTGCAGTAGTAGTGGTGAACAATAAAATTATTGCCCGTGGACACAATCAGACCGAAAGACTGCAGGACCCTACCGCCCATGCCGAAATGATTGCCCTTACATCTGCCTTTAATCATCTTGGCGCAAAGTATTTGCCCGATGCCACATTATACGTTACAGTAGAACCCTGCCTGATGTGCTGTGGAGCATTGTACTGGAGCAAATTATCGCGCATTGTTTATGGTGCTTCGGATGTAAAGAATGGTGGACTAAGATTTTTTCTGGAAGAAGACGGATTAATCAGTAAAGACAGATGGCCTTTTCATCCAAAAACACAATTAGTAAAAGGAGTATTAGAACAAGAGTGCGCCAGTTTGATGAAGTTGTTCTTTCAAAGTAAACGATAAGGAGGAAGGAGATAGGAGTTGGGAGACAGGAGAATACAATGTTCATGTCAGCAAATCGTTGTACTTTTATATCAGTTCTGTTTAAGAAGAAATCAATAGTTTAAATTATAGAGTTGGGCGTAATGCAATGAAACCTCTACAAGTTCGAAAGAAAGGAATAATAACACATTTAAAAATTAACTTTCAATCAATAATATATCACTTAAATTTATATTACAATGGAAGATAACGAGATTGATCAAATCGTTTATGAAACAGATCCAAGAGATCCCCTATCTAAAATAGTGTCACCTAGCATTGATTATATGTCAACTGAAAATTATGCCCCTAATCAAAAATTCACAACAGATAAAGAATTGACTATATTTAAGCCAAGCATTTCTATTAAATTATTTAATATTTTTTTTATAATATTCTTGTGGACATGCTACATAGGAGTTCTTATTAATCCCAAAACAGAAATTACTTCAAACATATTTTTGATTGGTTTTATAGTTATTATCGGAACATTAATTTCTATCTTTTTCACATTTTTCAAAAACGACTTAAAATTTAATATTTATATTGATAAAGAAGGTATTCAATTTGACAGAACATTGTATGATTGGTCGAATATTTACTTGACTATTATTGCAACATATGCATACAATAGAAGCAGTAAAGAATATTTGATTTTAATATTTAAAGACAAAACTTATATATCATATCAATTAGACAACTATACTTTAAACCAAATCAAAATTATTACACGATGCATTGAACATTATAAACCTAAATAATGAATTTCGTCCAACAAGCATTTTGAGCAGCAGCGGCGGGAAAGGTTGGCAATTTAAAGGTAGTTCATGCCCCTGCCAGGCAACCTTTAGTAGCAAGTTATTTGAATTAGATAAAAGGTCGAGTAAGAATTACAGTTAGTTGTTATCTAAATACATACAATTGTATTATGAGAATACGCTGATTTAAAATAAAATAAAATATTTATGAATGTGATAAGACATATTCTAAGGAATAGAATATTAATTATTTTATTGCTGATAATTGTTTGGTCTGTTATATCAGAATCCCCTTTTCAAAAAGGAGGAGTAAGAGCGAATATGCATTATATAATTTATTTTATCAATGTAGTTTTATCGTTTGTTTATATACTTCCTTTTTTAAAAAACAAAATAAGTTATAAAATAGGAGTTATAATTTCTTTCATATTTAGTTTTATAGGGTTATTAATCGGTTTATTATCAACAGAATATATTTTGGAAATAATATATGGCTCAGACTATGATATAAATTCAAATAAAATTATAGCTAACCTAATCTTTTACTTTTCATCAAACTTATTTTCTATGATTTTTTCATCCTTTATATTTAAAAAGGCAATAACAAATAAGGACAATCAGGTTGAGAATAATTAAAATATTGAACTACTTATATTGAAAAAAACTAATATGATAATGAATACCAGTAACTAGTAACCTGCAACGTAATTGTGTATTCTCCTGACTCCTACCTCCCGTCTCCTATATCCCTGTATTATAACACCTCCGCAATTCTTACCATATAATTTTTAGGGAAAGAGAATAAGGATTCTTCTATCTGACCAAAAATACCAAATACGGTACTGCCACTGCCAGTCATAGCAGCATACACGGCACCTTTGGCATAAAGCTCTCTTTTAATATGGTCGATTGCAGGATGTTCTCTGGAAATTGGTCCTTCAAAATCATTGATCAGTTCTTTCTTCCAGGTGCTGATAGGCTGGAGTATAATATCCTTAATACTTTTTTCTTTTCTGGCAGGTTTTATTTGTTCAAAAGCCCACTTGGTGGCAATATGAATGCCCGGATTAACCAGTAGTACTTTGTATCCCGAAAGGTTTAGCGGAACTCTATCCAGTAGTTCTCCTCGGCCCATACCAATACTAGGAGCATTGATAATAAAGAATGGGCAATCGCTTCCCAGTATCAAAGCAAATTCTATCAGCTGAGCTTCGGTAAGTTTCAGATTAAAATACTCATTCAGCATCAATAATGTAAAAGCGCCATCAGCACTACCGCCACCCAAACCAGCACCCATCGGTATTTGTTTGTTTAGAAGTATATGCACCGGACTTACCTTGCCCGGAAAAGCATCTTTAAGAAGCTGGTAGGCCGTTACACAAAGATTTTTGTTGATATCTCCTACAATGGTGGTTCCTACGTTGGTAAATTGAAACTTGCCATTGCTGGAGGGGATTATTTCCAGGGCATCTTTAAGCGTAACAGGAATAAAACAGGTTTCTAAGTTATGAAATCCATCCTCCCTTTTTTCGGTAATGTTTAATCCAAGATTGATTTTACAGTTAGGCAAACTAACCATATGGCAGCAGTATTATATGAAGAGAT
>CANFLJ010000118.1 GCA_947447815.1 Chitinophagaceae bacterium
CCTGATTTTTTAGCACCTGACCACTCAATTTTAGATTGTTTTGTATCTACATTGTAAGTAGCAACAGGTTTGCTTCCCAAGAAAGAAAACAATAAAATACTGCTTGCAGAGACTGCTAATACGCTTAATAATTTCTTCATAAATGATTTGTTTTATTTGTTATTGCAAATATATAGGGGTGATATTATCTGAAAGTTAAACAATAAAAGAGAATTGTCATAGAATTGTAATTATATGTATGTACATGTATTATGGGTGATGAAAATGAAGATTTGATATATCACCGAAGTTATAAAAGGGGATGATTTTGATTGTTTAGCTATAACTTTTAATGCTATTAATGGCTGTTTCTCTAACTTACTAGTCGTTCAGGAGTTTATTTAATTCTTCTTCAGTAGCAGGTTTAAGATCATCCCACAAACTATAATAACATTCCTTCAGAAATGGATATTCCATTTCGAAGAGTGTGAATGCAGATTCGGTACTTTTTAAGTGTGTAGAACGACGACCTACACCTACAAAGCTCTTTTTAATGCCCTCGGGCTTTCTGTAATTGTAAAGCCAGTTATGGTCTTTCATATAGGGTAACATCACTAAGAAAGGTTCTGGTAAAATGTCTTTCCTGGCTTCCAGCAGAGAATATGTTTTCAATGCAAAGTGAAGTAGTGATTGATCATCTGGAAATTCGCGTATATCATTTGCCAGAAAGTGATCGTATATTACATCTGTTAGAGCGTTGCCATATCTGCCAACTGCCTTGTACATCAGTTTGTAAGATGCTCTGGTGGCGGGATGATGATCAGTAAAATGATCAATAAATCGGTGTAAACGTAATCCTTTTTGAATTTCTGGAGAATAGGTATACTGTTGCTTGCCCTTTACAAAATCGTTAATCATATTGCCCACCAATATATCGGGGTGATTGAACGACAAAAAAGCATGCGCCAGATAATTCATTTTTCAAATTGAGCGATGAACATACGAATTTTTAACCACTTGCTTTACCATTCATATAAACTGAGTACACTAGTTTCAGGTTTCATCACAGTATTTTATTGCTTTATGATTTCTTTATCAACCTGATAAAAGTATTGATTCTATTGGTGTTAAGCTGAAATATGCTCTATGATATTGTTTTTTATATTGCCATTCATCCAGTGGATAAAATGAAAATGTATTACAGTCACAATTCGTTTTACCACGGGGTTTTGTCGATATATGTTTGCATTGTCAATCAAAATAAAGACAAAAATTTAATCAATTAAAAATTAAAGTTTATGAAACAAGTATTAAAAACAATCACAGTATTAACCTTAACTATTGCTATGTTAATCAATTACTCTTATGCAGCTAAGAAAAAAGGAATTAATAAATCTAGCGATGGCTTTAAGCGCCATTCCTTATATTCTAATTCAACTTCTGTTCTGAATGGAGAAATGGTGAATACATTCTTTAGAACAGATGGTAGTCTTATAGGAATGAGTAAAGAAGTTTCATTCGAACAAATTGGTACAGTAGCTAAGGATAAAATTAAACTACAGTATCTTCAAAATGGTTACATAATTGCGGAATCAATAGAATTTACAAATGAAGAGGATGAGTCTGCTTTTTATATTAAATTAATATCTGATACTAAAACTATTATACTTCAGGTAACTGAAGGTAAATATGTGAGTGAGTTTAAAGGATAGAGGGTAATTTGGTTTTGTTGTTAAGGAGAAAAGCTGAAGGACTTTTGAAGTATTATATACATTCAAAAGAAACCTTCAGTTTTTTCTTATATATAAAGAAGCTGTTTGCGTTATTTATTTGATATTCCTTATAGTGCGCTATCTGGGCTGCAACTTTGTTATATTTTTCGCTTTAGCATCCGACTAAAGCTGCAAAATCTGCCGTGATTAGCTCCAGATAATCGCAATAATCAATTCTATACAATTAACTCAAACAGCGCTTCTAAGTGTAGAGGTAAAGTTTATTCTTAACTCGGTATAATTCATTTCTCTTATTCAGAATATTATATTGCCCTTACATTTGTGCTAGCTTGAAGGATAAATAAAGAATGAATAAAAATACTTTTGAAATTGATATAGAAGAATCTTTAAGAGTGCTCAATGAGGGTGGCGTTATTCTATATCCAACAGATACTGTCTGGGGGCTGGGTTGTGATGCTACCAACGCTAAATCGGTTGAGAAAATTTTTGAAATTAAAAACAGACCCTCCAATAAAAGTCTTGTAGTATTGGTGGCTGACGAAAGAACAATATTACAGTATACAGCAGGGATAGATCTGGAAGTATTTAATTATCTGGATACAGCTGTTAAACCCACTACCGTAATTTATGAAAATGCTCTTGGGTTAGCAGATAATGTAACGGCAGTAGATGGGAGTGTAGCCATCAGAATATGTAAAGAACTATTTTGCAAAACTCTTATCAAACGCTTCAGAAAGCCAATCGTCAGTACTTCGGCAAACTTAAGTGGAGAGCCTTCTCCTGGTATATTTAAAGATATTTCCAAAGTAATTATTGAGAGGGTAGATTATACAGTAGGGTATAGGCAGTTAGAGGAAACGCCTGCAGAGCCTTCTAAGATTATTAAATGGGAAAATGGTCAGGTGCAGTTTATCCGGAAATAAAAATGGAGGAAGTAAACTGGTTACTTCCTCCATTTTTTATAATCCATAATACATTAATTAAAGTCCACTCAGCGCTTCTTCTTTCTCCATCAATTCTTCAAACAATTTTTCATATTGTTTATCAAGGTCTGCAATGGTTTTTAAAACAGCAGAATACGTTTTCTCTGTTTCTGCAAACTTTGTAGGATTGGAATAGATTTCGTGACTGCCTAAATCAATTTCCAGCTGTTGTTTCTTTACTTTGTTGCTATTCAATTCGTCTTCCATTCTTGCCACCTTCTTTTGAAGATTCAGGAAGTCGCGTTTCATATCTCTTACCTGATTAGCATCAAAGTTCTTCTTGGTTTCTTTTATTTCTACAACTTGTTTTACCGCTTCTTTTTCTTTCTTACTATTATCTTTGGGACCCTTCTGGCTTTCCATTCTTTTCTTCCACTCTAAATATTCGGTATAGCCACCCTTGAATTCTTTTATTTCATGGTCTACTATCTCCCATATTTTATTGGCAGTCTTAGAAATAAAGTATCGGTCGTGACTTACCAGCAGATAGCTTCCTTCATATTTATTTAAGGCTTCAGCTAATAATTCTACTGAGTGCATATCCAGGTGATTCGTAGGTTCATCCAGTAGCATGAAGTTGCTCTTTCCGGCAATTACTTTAGCCAGCGCTACTCTAGCCTTTTCTCCTCCACTCAATACTTTTATCTTCTTCTCTACATCATCACCACCAAATAAGAATCCTCCAAGCAATGCACGCAGTTCCTGATCCGTTTTTCCACTGCCTGAATGTTTTAGTTCCTCCAGAATATCATGCTGCAGATTCAAAGCTTCCAGTTGGTGCTGTGCATAAAAATTCTCTACCACATTATGTCCCCATATTCTATTTCCTTCAAAAGGTTCTGTATTGGCTACAATTCTTAATAAGGTAGATTTTCCTTTACCATTTGCTCCAATCAAAGCAATTTTGTCACCACGATTTATCTCTGCACCAGTATCTTTTACAATAATATTTTCGCCAAATTTCTTGGTGATATTTTCCAAAGTACATATCACTTTACCTGGTTGTGTATCGACCTT
Organism: Chitinophagaceae bacterium; assembly: GCA_947447815.1. Classification (GTDB taxonomy): domain Bacteria; phylum Bacteroidota; class Bacteroidia; order Chitinophagales; family Chitinophagaceae; genus CANFLJ01. The sequence goes on from CANFLJ010000118.1 coordinate 3,713, forward strand.
GAAATTGATTCTTATATCCGGTCTTTCAATCTCGGTTTGTTCGATCTTGTCAATCTTATCCAGCCTTTTCATCACACTTTGTGCCTGAGCTGCTTTAGAAGCCTTAGCTTTAAATCTTTCGATGAAACGTTCCTGCTGACGGATGTAGTCCTGTTGATTTTCGTAGGCTCTCTGTTGAATGGTTACACGAAGTTCTTTCTCTGTCTCGTAGTATTCATAGTTGCCCGAATAAAAGTGAAGTTGTTGCTGGTATACTTCAACGACTTTATTCACCATTCTATTCAGGAAGAACTTATCATGACTTACAATAATTACACTACCCTTATAGCCCAGCAAATATTTTTCCAGCCACTCAATAGATGGTAAATCAAGGTGATTGGTAGGTTCATCCAATAGCAATACATCGGGTTGTTGCAGGATCATTTTTGCCAGTAGTACCCTCATTCTCCAACCTCCACTGAATTGTTTGTAAGGTTTTTCGAAGTCCTCGTTTGTAAAACCAAGACCATGCAGAACTTCTTCTGTTTTGTATTGGATATTATAGCCATCCAGCACATCCATTTCGTGCAATAAGTCGGAATATTTGTGCAATAATTCATCTGTCTGATGAATTTCCAGTTCCTTACCCATCTTCTCTATTTCGTGTTCCAGCTCCATAACTCTCTCAAAGGCTCCCATGGTTACCCTTAAGATGGTGTCGTTGCTATCGAAACTCAATAAATCTTGGTGTAGATACCCTATTGTTGTTTCTTTACTTTTTTCTACGGTGCCCGTAGAAGGCTTGTATTCTCCCACCAGCAGTTTAAGAATGGTTGATTTTCCTGTGCCGTTATAGCCAATCAATCCAATTCTTTCGCCCGGGAAAACGTGCCAGGAGGCATCAGCCACAATTACTCTTGCCCCAAATTCAAATGTTACGTTTTGTAAACCAATTAGCATGAACGATAGTATTAAAGTTTGCAAATGTAATAGATGATGGCACAGATTTTGATTTACTTTTGTACAACAATCATTTAATATGAAAAAGATAGTAGTAATTGGGTTAATAATGCTTGCAGCCTGTAAGAATGGCGATGTTAAATTAAGTGGTGGCGATAGTGCCAGTAGTGTTGCTTTGGCAAAAGGAAGCAATAGCGAAGATTTTAGTAGTAGTTTATCCGGGTTGATGAGCAACTATTATGAATTGAAGAAGGGCTTTGTACTGGAAGATACCTTGCTAATTGCTAAAAGTGCCATGTTGCTGTCTAAAGATGCAGATAAACTTCCTATACAGCAAATGAAGGCTGATCCTACCATTATCGAAAATGCCAAGGTATCTTCTCAGAGTATTGTTTCTCAGATTCAAGGTTTACTTGGCGAGTCGACGCTAGAAAACAAAAGAAAAGAATTTCAAACCCTTAGTGAACAGTTGTACGACTTAATCAGAATAGTACAATACGATAAAGAAGTGGTGTACCATTTTACCTGTTCGAAGGCTTTTGATAATAATGGGGCTAACTGGTTGAATAACTCCCCTAAGATAGAAAATCCCTATCTGCCAAAAGTTACTCCTGCCTGTGGTGATATAATAGATTCTCTTGATTTTAGAAAGAAATAAGCATTTCTATCTAAAATGAATGTATAAATGTACTTTTCTACATTATAATTTAGTCTGAAGGTTTTAGAAAATTATATAATATTATCTAATAAACTTCAGAAGTTGTCTGATATTTTTCCGAAGGCATCTGCTAAGTTTCCGAGAGTATCAGATTTCAGCAAAATGATATCTGATAATCTTCCGAAAGTGTCTGCATTTTGTCGGAAGGTATCTGCTAAGTGTCCGAGGCTATCAGATTTTAGTAAAATGATATCTGATAATCTTCCGAAGGTGTTTGATTTTTGTCCGAAGGTATCTGACAAGTGTCCGAGGCTATCAGATTTTAGTAAAATGATATCTGATAATCTTCCGAAGGTGTTAGATTTTTGTCCGAAGGTATCTGAAAAGTGTCCGAGGCTATGTGATTAAAATAAAGGGATTAATGTAATTAAGCCAATTCAATATATTGACTCGTCGATTTGTATTTATACCCCACATTGCTTGTGGGGCTATTATTGTTAAACCCTTTCAGGGTTTGAGATAATTTTTAAAAGGAAACTAGTTGGCATTGTATTGTTTAATAAATATTTCAACACAATAACATATGAGCGACATAATCCAAGTAAAAAAACAAAAACTAAAAACTAAAATAATAAATAAGACAAATCTAAAAACAGGCGTATTGATGTTAGAGATTTTGATTCCTTTTCATTAGCATTTTACATAGATAAAACTAGAATAGTCCAAATAATGTGCTGTCTATCTTTTCTATTATATGACCAAAGTCTTCTTCATTTTCGGAGAACTTTATTTTATCACAATCGATTATCAGCATTGGCCCTTCTTTGTATGAATCTACAAAACGGTTGTATAGTTCGTTCAACTTTTTGAGGTAATCAAGACGAATGTTTTCTTCATATTCTCTGCCTCTTTTCTGGATTTGAGATACCAGGGTAGGTACAGATGCTTTCAAATAAATTAATAAATCGGGTGGCTCTACCATGCTCTTCAAA
>CANFLJ010000119.1 GCA_947447815.1 Chitinophagaceae bacterium
AGTAAAGGCATTATCAAGCCAAGAATTCCGAATATAAGAACGGGCAAAAAAGTAGCTATCATCGGTTCCGGTCCCGCCGGTTTAGCGGCCGCAGCACAGCTGAATTTTGTAGGACATAGCGTGACTGTATTCGAACGCGATGCAGCTCCGGGAGGATTATTACGCTATGGTATCCCCGATTTTAAATTAGAGAAAAATGTTGTCGACCGTCGTATAAAACTGATGGAAGAAGAAGGCATTGTATTCAAGTGTCATGCCAATGTGGGCGTTAATATTAGCATCAACGATTTACTTCGCGAGTACAATGCTATTGTACTGGCAGGAGGCTCCACAGCTCCTAGAGATTTGCCTGTTCCTGGCCGGGAATTAAAAGGCGTTTATTATGCCATGCAGTTCCTCAAACAACAGAATAAAAGAGTAGCTAGTCAGGATCCACTGGCATATGCAGCTATCGAGAGCAATATATTTTCCGAAGAGCTTTTAGCTACAGGTAAAGATGTGATTGTTATTGGTGGTGGCGATACTGGTAGCGACTGTGTAGGTACCAGCAATCGTCAGGGTGCTAAGTCTGTTACGCAGTTCGAATTATTGCCAAAGCCATCTACCGAAAGAACGCCGTTTATGCCTTGGCCTACTTACCCAATGGTACTTAAAACAACCACTTCTCACGAGGAAGGTGCTACACGTTACTGGGCCATTGCTACTAAGGAATTTATAGGCGATGAAAATGGTCAGCTAAAGGCACTAAAAGTGGTAGAACTAGAGTGGACAATCTCTGCTGAAGGAAGGGCTACACACTTCACTGAAAAGCCAGGAAGTGAAAGAGAAATTCCTTGCCAGTTAGCCCTGCTAGCAATGGGCTTCTTGCATCCGCAGAAAGAAGGTTTGTTGCAGGAGCTTGGTATCGAGCTGGATGAAAGAGGTAATGTAAAAGCAACTGAAAAAGAATATAAAACCAACATCACCAAAATCTTTACGGCAGGAGATATGCGCCGCGGTCAAAGCTTGGTAGTATGGGCCATCAGCGAAGGTCGTGAATGTGCCCGCAAAGTAGATGAGTTCCTAAGCAATGGTCATTCGGTTTTAGAAACTAAAGATGCTTCTTTGATTAGTGGAATGATAGTATAAAATAGGTACATAAAGAAACATAAAAAATAAAGTGCCCGTAGTTAATAACAGCGGGCACTTCATTTTATAATAAGCGATACTTTACAAAACAGTTATTTTTTCTACTCCTCCTTCTGTTCTGATATAATAAATGCCTGTAGATAAGCCTGTAATGCTTGCTTGTTTATTACTTTGTAATACAATGGTTTTTACCAGCTGTCCGGTAGCGTTATACAGATATGCATTACTGCCACTAAAATTATTATCTAAAACACTTATTCTGATAGCACCATGTGTATTATTTAATACTAATAATCCACTACTGGTATTGAGCGATTTATTCACTGCAATAGTTTTAGAATAGCTGAAACTGCCATTCAAATCAAACATTTGTAATCTGTAGTAGTTAATCCCTTTAGCAGGATTGTTGTCTACACTACTGTAGTTGTCAGAATAGTTGTTGTAGATAGAGGTAATTCTTGTCCAGTTGATACCATCTATTGATTTTTCTATATTAAAAAGTTTGAATTGATCTTCAGATGAAATATTCCAGTAAAGTTTAATGCTGTTCTGTTGCGCACCTCCATAAAAATTAAGGACGTTTACGGGAAGCGCTGGCGGAAAAAAATGAGTGATATCTACAGTAGGAATGGCAATTGAATCGGAGTATAGATAAGCTCCATTGCATGGATATTTATCTAGATGTCTCAGATTATTAATTGTGTCTCTCTGGTATTGTGATAGTGACCATCCTACCTGCGAAAAAGCCATAGCGTAGCGATAAGATATATCACCATCCAGTCTACCATAAATATCAGATAAATTAAGTATTGCAGTAGTGTCTATTGTATTGGCGGTAAGATATCCTCTGAGTATTCTGGAAATGGAATCTCTGATACTAACAATGGTATATAGATCGGTACGCTGACTATCTACTAAACTGGTAATCATCTGCTTTTGTGTAGTATTAAGTATTGCCAGAAATTTAGTTCCTCCGCTTTGTGTAAGACTGGTATCTATCGAATAACCATGAACACCCATTGCTGGTGCATCTTTAATATAAAAACTTCCGAAGTAGTTACCCTGACGCTCAGGACAGAAATATACATCGGCAGGTACACTACCTACATACCATGAATAAATATCTCCAGCAATAGACATTACGCCTACAAACTGATTATTATTCAATGGTCTCTTATCTATCTGATCGGGCAATACTGGCATATTAGCCATTCCCAGTACTTTGATACTATCCAGATAGTGTTTTTGCTTTACCGTTAATGCCTTTATTATTTTGGAATAGAGTTGTGCTCTCTGTATGCTGATAATCCCATCAAGTTTATACATATCTGCAGAACGTTCCAGCACAGTATCTCTATTCAAAGTATTGTTACCCGGTTGATCTCTTACTTTCAAAAATGCACTGATTAATGGAAATCTTTTAGTGCCATACAAATTAATATTTGCAACCTGTGCCTTTGCTAAAGCAATCATGTCTGCCTTCTGATTACTATCCAGTACGTACATCAGGTTGTTTGCCAGTACTGTATTAAAATCGGTTGTATGGCCCATGCCCGTGATGTCGTTATCCCTCACATACTGAAAGCCAAAATAATCTGCTACTTTTCCGGGAGGTATAAAAGAACATCCACAAAAATTCCCTGATAGAAATGCCATTCCATCAAATGATAATGTGTTCAATTGAGCACCATCTGAAATGGTTTGATTGATGTCAAATGTTTGAGACTTAACATCAGTAGAAGTAATAACAAAGAGCGTAATCAGTGCAATAGCACTTTGATAAAATGTAGATTTCATATAAAAATGTTTACTATGATGAATCACTTATCGATAAGAGGATATAAATCCTTTATCAACAAATAATATTAAAAACAACATTAAATCCACTCTTCTAATCAAGAAAATATTCTTTCTATTGTCCAGTATATTGCAATTAATCCTATTACACTTGAAATAGGATATACTATTCTATTTTTATACCATTTTTTATCACAAAACCACTTACCTATGGAGTAGTATGCAAGAAGAATAATCAAAATCTGTCCACATTCTACTCCTACATTAAAAAATAACAAGGAAAGATAAAAATGGCTTTTATCAAGTCCTGTTTCTCTTAGCGCATTCGCAAATCCTAATCCATGTATAATTCCAAATAATAGGATAATAACAATCCTCCATTTATTGATTTTTTCTTGTACAATATTTTCTAATGCAGTTACCAATATAGAAATAGCAATTAAAGGCTCAATAATCTTTGAATCTACAACAAACAAATCTGCTGCAGATAATCCTAAAGAAATACTATGAGCAATTGTAAATGCCGAACATTGAACAATAATAGTTTTAAGATTGGTATTCATTAAAAATATACTCAGTATAAACAGTATATGATCAAAGCCCAGTGGTATTACATGGGTAAATCCTAAATAACTATATTGTTTAATAACTTCAAACATTTCTTCACTTTAAAATAACTATTGTATCAACAGTAGTTTCTGAATCATACTACTATTGTTATTCAATAAAATCTTAACTATATAGGTCCCTCTTTCTAAATTGTTTGTGTTTAATAAGTTAATATAATGGGTTGTCAAAAACACACTACTTCCAACCATATTAAACACTTGTATCTGTTTTACATCTGTTTCCTTGATGTTACTATTAAGCTGAATGAATACTTCATCTTTGGCAGGATTAGGAAATAGTTTAAACCCTTGGCCACTTGTTTCAAAGAGAACTTTTTTAATATTGGAATAAGTTATTTTTCCATCAAGATAAACAACTTTTATTCTATAGTAATTAATTCCAGCATTAGGTAATGGATCAATATAGCTATAAGTGTTTTTTAAAATGGAGTTGTTAGAAATGTTATCTAAATCAGTCCATTGAAGCATGTTGTCGGTTCTTTGAATAATAAAATAGTCTACATTTTGAATAGTAGAAAAATTCCAGTTTAATAATGATTTGTTTCCTAAATTTTTAGCATTAAATTCAATACCTGTTGCCAAGGCTTTAGCTCCATTTCCACTTACGCAGAATACATAATCTCTGGCAGTTTTCAAATCATAGGTAGTTACTCCATATGTTGTATTCAGATACCAGGCTTGTGTAGTATGATTTGATAAAGTGGTAGATGACCAGTATTTTCTGTTGTTGCCGAGCTTTAAAAATCCTGTATCTATTGATGGCTTTGTTAGTTTTTCGTTATTTATAGACTGTAATTCTTTTATATTTGGTAATCTCCAATCTGTAATACCTCCAAGGGTAAGCGTATCGGCATATTTCAATGCGTTTTCCCAGGTCAATGTATCTGTAAATGGAACTTTTTGCCAAACCAGATTAGTAAGGTTGTCGGTAATGGTTCCATTATAATTATTCGTATAATGTGTAGCTACCATTCCAGGCAATTTTACATCTCTAACAACTCTTGGATGATATTTTAGTTTGCCGCCAGCACTTATTGTTTCTGTTTTAGGTTTATTCCCAACTCCTCCGCCAGCATTGGTACACCAGATCTTTGTACTATCTCCAAATTGAGTTGTACTAGTCCACCAGTAATCAGCCAAGCTTTTAGTAAACACTAATGTGTCAATTGCTGGATTCGCAAATTGTTCATTCATAATACTAAATCCTTCATGAGCATTTGGTAATCTCCAATCGGTATAGCCAGCCAAGGTGAGTGTGTCAGCATATCTAAGAGCATTTTCCCAGGTCATTTCTCCTCCATCCTTTTTTTGCCACATCAACCCTGTTACAGTATCTGTTACTGTTCCATCTTTATGATCAATAAAATAGGGTGGATTGATACTAAAGTCAGCATCTTCTCCTATACTACTGCTATATTTAATCTTCTCACCTGTATCGGGCAACCTTAGCATACTTTTAGATACACCAGAAACAATAATGCCAGAGGTATCAGGTACTTTACACTCTGACTGTGAAAAACCAAGATATATAGAGTCTGAAGAACTGGTAGGACTCACAAACGAAAAGCTATACTTACTCCTACTATTGGTAGTATCCGCCCATTTATAGTTTACATGATACGTTTGTGCATTTCTGGTATAAGTCATATTATAGCCGTTATTGCTGGCATTAGGAATACAGGCAGTAATTACAGCACCAGACAATGGAGTTAAAGATGGTCTAACGGTTTTTGCTGTAGCCTGAGGAATAATCTGCATAGTATTATCTTCTGTTACTACACCCACCATATTCCCAATCATGTATGGTTTTGAAGAAGTACCATGGTAATGATATACGCCATTCCAGTAATGTCCATGATTACCATCCAGTGTAGTCATTAAACTACCATCAGGTTCCTTAGTTCCATATATCCCAAATCCGTCTAATGCAAATGCAACAGGTAAAGTTTCTGCTACCTGACCATATAAATGCAATGGAGCTATATGATAATGGTAATCGTCGGCTCTTCCCGAATGTCCTCCCCAGTTATCAAGTTGTCCATCTACAAATGCATCCACTCCGGTATTGGTAAATGGACTAAATATTGGAATCCCATTTACTGCTAATGCAATTGCTCCTCTTAAAAAATGTTGCGTATTTACTGGCACAGGAGTACTGGCAATTACAGGATTTAATGGAATACTCCACATGTTATTGTTGTTGGCAATTGTATAACATTGTGGTATAGGTAATTGCTGCTGCCAGGATATAATTCCTGTCATCATTTCATGATCCGGTATCCCTTTAGATTCTACAAAAAAGTAGGTATTATCCCAGCTGGTATGAATCTTTGGTTTAAAATAGGTGAACGCAGAATCCATAAATAACGGATTGGTAATGGTACTGCCTGGCTTTCTGATTTTATTATTTACAAACCCAAATAGAAAAAAAATAGTGGCAACAAAAAATATTGGTCGTAGAAATAAAAGTTTCTCTTTATTGGCAAACTTAAAAATGTATAGCCCCAGAAATGTCAATAAAAACAGTAATAAAATGACTTTAAAATCTATTAAATCTTTTAAGGAGATCTCTGTATGCTCTGGTGACGAAGCCTTGTAATTTATTAAAGCAATCTTTTCATACCTTTTAGCAACATATTCCCTATCCTGAAATGAAAAAGTGGAAAGGGGGTAGTGTACAATTTTGTTATGAGCATCTTCTATATATACTTCGCCATTTTTATACATATATAGAGAACCCTCCAG
>CANFLJ010000120.1 GCA_947447815.1 Chitinophagaceae bacterium
ATTCCGAACAAAGCAGGAAGACAATATACTACTCATATAGATGGACAATCGGGCATGAGAATTTCTGTATATCAGGGAGAAAGAGATATGGTAAAAGATAACAGGAAACTAGCTGAATTTAACTTCAGTGGTATACCTGGAATGCCGGCAGGTTTTCCTAAAGTAGAAGTTTCCTTTTTGATAAATGCTGATGGTATTTTAATGGTTCGCGCAAAGGAATTAAGAAGTGGAGTAGAACAAAGTATAGAAGTAAAATCGCAATATGGGCTCTCTGATGCGGAGGTAGAACAAATGTTGATGGATAGCATAACCCATGCCAAAGACGACATGAAAACCAGGGCATTAGTAGAAGCAAGAACGGAAGGAGAACAGATATTAGCAACCACCGAGAAGTTTCTTACCAAGAATTCCAGCCTGATTTCGAAAGAAGAAATGTTGAGTACGGCTAATGCAATGCAGGCTTTACAAATGGCATTGACGATGGAGGATAAAGATTTAATTCATAAAAAGATTGAGGAATTAAACGATATTAGCCGACCATTTGCAGAAAGAGTAATGGACGACGCGATTTCTGTAGCAATGAAGGGTACAAAGATTTAAAGGATTGCCATGTCACAATTTATTAACAGAGTAAAGGTATTAGTTGCTAAAGATATCAAGCTTGAAATCAGGCAGCAGTACACATTCTATGGTATCCTACTGTACGTAATCTGTACCATATTTATTATCTATCTTTCTTTAAATGAGCCCGAAGAAAAAGTGTGGAATGCATTATTCTGGATTACGCAACTTTTTATTTGTGTAAATGCAGTAGCCAAAAGCTTTTTAGGAGAAAGTAAAGGAAGGATGCTCTACTATTTTTCGATAGTAAGTGCCAGTGAATTTATCGTATCCAAAATTATATTCAATAGTATAATTGTGTTATTGATGAGTCTGTTGAGTTTCTTAGCTTTTACTTTATTATTGGGAGACCCTTTAGTATCTGGATTAAAGTTTTTGATGATTGCCTTATTAGGGGGCGTAAGTTTAAGTTTTGTATTTACATTCCTAGCTGCAATAGCCGCTAAAGCCCAACAATCATCTGCGATTATGACTATTATGGGATTCCCCATCATTATTCCTCAGATACTATTATTAATGAAGATATCTGGAATCGCATTTTCAACCGTAGTTCAATCTGGATTATTACAAATGATTGGTCTGATTATTGGATTGGATGTGATGATTGTATTATTATCACTCATTCTGTTTCCTTATTTATGGAAGGAGTAATTGAAGTGATTTGATAGTAATTGGGAATAAATTGTAGGTCTTACAAGATAATCTTCTAACTTTAATTTTAGTTAGTCCTTATCAGCATATTTAGCAGCTGGGTATTCACTTTTCTTATTACTAAAGGAAAATATACTTTTAATTCTAGGATCTTCTTCTATTGATTCTTCCTCTTCAGTTAAATCTTCAACAGTAACAACTTCTGATGCGATTTTTCTTTTCCTAAGCAAATGCAGTACATATATACCAGAAAAAAACAAGCATAATTGTAAAATAATTACAATAGTAGTACCTAAAGGTTGAGCATAATAAGTAAGGATTATACCTGTAATAGCTAGCCCAGCTAAGGTCATTGTAATTTGAACATGAGAATACCCTCTATCTAATAACAAGTGATGTAAGTGATTTCTATCGGGAGAAAAGGGAGATTTACCATGCATCATTCTGATACCAAATACTCTTAAAGTATCTAATAATGGTAACATCAAAATACCAAAACCTACTGCTGGAGCAGCGGAAACAGTTAAAATAGTAGAAGTATTAAATGTAGAAATAAAGTGAATGACTAATATAACATTGATGGTTCCACTTAACATAGAACCAGTATCTCCCATGAATATTTTATTGGAATGAGAGAAATTGTAAATCAAAAAGGCGATTAAACTTCCAGAAAAGGAAAAGGCCATTAAAGAATACAATAGATCATTGTTAGTCAGAAAGAAAATACCCAGAGCAGATGAAGTAATAATACTAATAGTGCCAGCTAATCCATCAACACCATCAATGAGGTTATAAGCATTCATTGTAACCACTATTGTAACCAAGGTTAGGAAATAGCTAACAGATTGATGAATATCATGGATACCCAAAAAACCATGCATATTTGTGATAAGCAGGTTAGATTTGAACATTAAAATTATTGAAACCAGAATTTGACCACCTAATTTTTTAATTGGAGAGATACATAAAATATCATCTTTGATACCAACAAAGAAAATCACAACGAATCCAGCGATATAACTTTCCAATGCAACAGTAGAAAGTGACCCATCAGCAAAAAGTAATAAAGATAAAATAAACCCGATAAAGATCCCGACACCACCTAAAGAAGGGATTGGAGAAGTATGGACTTTTCTTTCGTCAGGAACATCATACAGTTTTTTAAGTCTAGCGACTTTAATCACTATTGGAATGACAAAAAATGTTATTATGAAGGCTACAATTCCACTAAGTAATATATTCCCCATATTATTCATTAATCTAACGTGTTAAAAAAATAAGTTTATTCTTATTTTTCATATGGTAAGACAAATATAGGGTTTTGGATTTTATTAACAAATGTTTTTTATATTATCTTAATATTATTTAAATAAATAATCAATTAACACGAATTAAATTAAATTCAAACTCATTCAAATACATTTGTAGTTATAATTGAAATTTATGAATGAAATGGATTGGTTTGAGCATTGGTTTGATTCACCTTATTACCATTTATTATATCAAAATAGAGATGAAACCGAGGCTACAAATTTCATTAATAATCTTATTGAAAAATTAAACCCACCACTAGGAAGCAAGATATTTGATCTTGCTTGTGGAAAAGGAAGACACAGTAAAGCACTTTCAGATAAAGGATTTGATGTAACAGGTGTTGATTTATCAAACAATTCAATAATTGCAGCAAAAGAATTTGAGAATGAAACTCTCCATTTTTTTACTCATGACATGCGCTATCCGTTCAGATCGAATTACTTTGATTTTACTTTTAATTTCTTTACTAGCTTTGGATACTTTAATACGGAAAGAGAACATATAAATGCACTAAAGACAATGTCTTCGTCTATTAAAAAAGATGGTACAGTAGTAATTGACTTTTTAAACACTTCTTTAAAAGAACTCAACAAACCATCAGAAGAAGTAAAATTAATAAATCAGTATTCTTTTAAAATTAATAAATGGGCTACCGATAAGCATCTATTTAAAACTATTCAAGTTAATGATATTGCCAGTGATTCGATATTAATGAAGTTTGAAGAAAGAGTTGCCAAGTTCAACTTAGCTGATTTCGACTTTTTATTTAGTAAATCTGGTCTGATTAAAACGGAAGTATACGGAGATCATGATTTAAACCCATTTGTGGAAGAGGCTTCACCAAGATTAATTCTTATAGCTAAAAAGATAGTACTATAAATGAAGGTTACTGTTATAACTGCTGGCAAAAATCATGATGCTGACATGAAATTGGCAATTGAAGACTTTTCCAAGCGAATTGAAAAATATTATCCTTTCAATTGGCAGATACTTTCTACAAAACAATATAATGTAGCTGCTGAACAAAAGAAATATGAATCGGGAATAATACTTGCTCAGCTAACAAAAGATGATTTTGTTGTTTTATTAGATGAAAGAGGTAAAAATATCTCATCACCAGAAGTTGCAGCTTTAATAGAACAATGTGGTAATACCAGTAAGAAAAAAATGGTATTCATTATTGGTGGTGCTTACGGCGTAGAACAAGTAGTATTTGACAGAGCAAATTTAGTCTGGAGTTTATCCAAGTTAGTCTTTCCTCATATGCTTGTAAGGCTAATTCTGGCTGAACAATTATATAGAGCATGTACCATTATCCGCAATGAAAAATATCATCATTTGTAGACTATTTTTACAACTCTATTAAATCTACCTCAATCTCCAGTTTATCAAAATGTTCTTTTAGCCTATCAATATGAGTATCAGTGATAAATACCTGACCAGTATTTTCCTTGCATACGGTATAAAGGAGATGATTCATTCTGTTTTCGTCAAGTTTTTCAAAAACATCATCCAGAAGTAATATTGGATCTATATTTTTAGCCTGCCGCAAGGTTTCCCATTCAGCTAGTTTCATGGCAAAAAGAAGTGTTTTACGCTGTCCCTGTGATGCTTCTAATTTAAAAGAGGATGAGCCTTTTAATACTTCAATATCATCTCGATGAATACCTGTAGTTGTACGAAGTAGTGCAAAATCTTTTTGTCTATTATCTTTCAACAACTGTTTCATTGCATTTTTATGCAACGCACTATTATATTGTAGATTAATGTCATCATTTTTTCCTGAAATACTATTATAATATTTAGAAACACATTTTAAAAACCCTTCTAAAAATATATTTCTTTCATTGTATATAGCATCTCCTTTTGCAGAAAGCTGATCATCAAGAACCCCTAATAAATTTTCATCCACAACCACCCTCCCATTTTGTTCTGATTGTTTAATTAAACTATTTCTCTGTTGCAATAGTTTATTATAATCAATTAAATTCTGGAGATAATTATAGTTTAATTGTGATAATATAATATCAACAAACCTTCTTCTTTCCTCGCTTGCACCTGTAAGCAACTCAGTATCATCAGGCGTAATCATAACACATGGTATTTTGCCAAGATGATCGGAGAGTTTTTTATATTCTTCATCATTCCAGGAAAACTCTTTTTTATTATTTTCTCTGATAATGTGCGTGACGGTTACAATTTCGTTATTAATATCATAGCCTCCTTCTAATCTAAGTCCGGAAACACCATGTTGTACATTTAAACCCTCTGTTCTGCTGAAATAGTTTTTGGCAAAAGACAAATAGTAAATAGCTTCTAACAAGTTGGTTTTACCGCAACCGTTCTGACCACAAAAAGCCGTAATACGGTTATTAAACACCAGTTTCTTTTGGCTATAATTCCTGTATTGAAACAACGATATATTCTGTAAATGAAGCATTATTGGCGGCAAAATAAGTGTTACTCTTTAATTTTCGTTGATATTTCGATTATCACACTTACTTTTATCCAAAGTTTTGAGCATTGAAGACTATTTTTAACCAAAGACAGATGGCACTTATAGTACAAAGATTAAGCCATCAGATACTTGAACAACATATTGATTTAAAAGATACCGTAATTATTGGATTGCAACCAAGGGGAATCCTTTTGAGCAACAGAATTGTTGCTGAATTAGGAAAATTAGTAGTGCCAAATTCCATACAATATGGCAAACTGGATATTACTTTTTACAGAGATGATATTCGTAAAGAATTGCATGTTGCTAATAAAACTGATATCCCTTTTTCTATCGAAAATAAAAAAGTAGTCATTATAGACGATGTATTGTATACAGGTAGAACAATAAGGGCTGCTCTTGATGCATTACTTGATTTTGGGCGACCGTCCAAAGTTTCTTTGTGTGTATTAATAGATAGAAGATTTAGAAGAGAATTACCTATAGAAGCCAATTATTCTGGCATGGCTATAGATACACTTTCCAATGAGAAAGTTATGGTTAGGTGGTGTGAAAACGCTACAACAGACAGTGTTCAGATAGTTTAGTACATGATCTTATTGTTTTATAATAAAATGCTGTTTTGTAATTTATTTTCCGGCTTATAAATAGACTTTATTTAATGAAACATATTCAAGTTAAAACTATCGAAGAGCTAAAGAAAGCGCGAACACCCATAAATAATATTAATCAAAAACATCAAAGTAATTTAAGTTCTATCAATAAAGTTGCTTTGTGGATTACTAACAGGGTTGGAAGCATGGGATTCTTCCTTATAATTTTTGTCTGGACGATTCTGTGGCTTAGTTGGAATTCTCTAGCTCCTGCCAACATGAAATTTGACCCTTATCCTGCATTTGTGCTATGGTTGTTCATTTCTAATATGATTCAAATATTTCTAATGCCATTGATTATGGTAGGACAGAACTTGCAATCGGCGCATTCAGAATTAAGGGCAGAAGAAGATTTTGAGATTAATAAGAAAGCGGAAACTGAAATAGAGACTATACTAATGCATCTGGAAAATCAGAATGAGTTGATATTGCAAATATTAAACAGACTTGAAGTAGCAGAGAAAAAATCTATATAAATTACTTCCTGTTAATTTACCTTATTTTCTGCCAAAAACGCTACCAGTTTATCAGCGGCTTTTCTTCTGTGGCTGAA
>CANFLJ010000121.1 GCA_947447815.1 Chitinophagaceae bacterium
GTCGGTTCTATCATGATGGTACCTGCTACCGGAAAACTAAGCGTAGGAGCGTGAAAACCATAGTCCATCAATCTTTTGGCTACATCTTCTGCCTCTATACCTGCAGCGCCCTTAAACGGTCTTAAATCAATGATAAATTCATGAGCCGCTGTGTTGTTATGACCAGCATATAAAATAGGATAGTATTTTTCCAGTCTTGCCTTCATGTAGTTGGCATTCAGAATGGCATACTTAGTAGCATTGGTCAATCCTGCTGCTCCCAGCATTTTAATGTAAGCATAACTAATCAGCAATATACTGGCACTGCCATAAGGTGCAGCCGATACAGCCCCTGTATTGTATTGTTTAAAGTTGTTGGAGTCGGCATGAAAAATAGTGTGCGATGGCAGGTAAGGCGCCAGATTTGCCGCTACACAGATGGGGCCCATACCTGGGCCACCACCACCATGTGGTATAGCAAAAGTTTTGTGTAGGTTCAGGTGACAAACATCGGCACCAATAATAGCAGGAGAGGTAAGCCCTACCTGCGCATTCATATTGGCTCCATCCATATATACCAGTCCGCCATTATCATGTATAGTCTGACAAACTTCTTTAATACTTTCTTCAAACACCCCGTGTGTAGATGGATAGGTTACCATCAAACAAGCAAGTGTTTCTTTGTATTGACTTGCTTTTTCCTTCAAATCAGCTACATCTATATGTCCTTGTTCATCGCTCTTTACCACCACCACTTTTAGCCCGGCCATTACCGCACTCGCAGGGTTGGTGCCATGAGCAGAAATGGGGATTAATACAATATCTCTTTGTTTATCGCCATTAGCCGCATGATAGTTTTTAATGGTCATCAACCCGGCATATTCTCCTTGCGCACCACTATTAGGTTGCAGACTGCAGGCATCAAACCCGGTGATAGCACACAGATAATCAGATAGTTCATCTATTACCTGCTGATAACCCTTTGTTTGCGATGCAGGTACAAATGGATGGATGCTGCTGAATGCTGGCCAGCTTAATGGTATCATTTCTGTAGCAGCATTTAGTTTCATGGTACAGCTACCCAGGGATATCATGCTGGTATTCAACGATAAATCTTTGTTCTCCAGATACTTCAGATAACGCATCATCTGGCTTTCGCTATGGTAGGTATTAAATACTTTATGGGTAAGATAATCGCTGGTACGTATAGCAAAATCAGGGATAGAGGTTAGTGGACTATCATCCGCAAATATTATATTGGTTACTTCATTCTTATTGGCCAGTTCGGCAAATACAAAAGCAATGTCTACAATATCTTGACGGGTAGTGGTTTCATCTATCGATATGCCCACATTCTTATCATCAAAATAGCGGAAATTGATAGAATGTTTCTCCGAAATTTCTTTCAGTCCTTCTGTGTCACATTGTACTTTGATGGTATCAAAATAATGTGCGTTCAGGTTATGAAAGCCAAGACTGGTAAGACTTTCCGATAATGTTTGTGTAAGTATAGCAATCCTTGTAGCAATGTTTTTCAACCCTGCTGCACCATGATACACGGCATACATAGCCGCCATATTGGCCAGCAAGGCCTGTGCGGTACAAATATTCGAAGTCGCTTTTTCTCTCTTTATATGCTGCTCTCTGGTCTGTAAGGCCATTCTCAATGCATGGTTACCCTGAGCATCTATACTTACCCCGATGATTCTTCCTGGAAGCGAACGTTTAAATTCGTCCTTGGTAGCAAAGAATGCAGCATGTGGTCCACCAAAACCAAGTGGCACACCAAATCTTTGAGAAGAACCTACCGCTACATCGGCTCCTATTTCGCCAGGAGAGGTAAGTAGCGTAAGTGCCAGTATATCCGCAGCAAATACTACATAGCACCCATGCTGATGTGCCGTTTGCGTAAAGGCGGTATAATCTTCTATGCTTCCGTTATTATTAGGATATTGCAGCAATGCACCAAAATAATCCTCGTTTAGTTGTATCGCATCGTAATGACCAAATACTATTTCAATATCAATAGCCAGCGCTCGGGTAACTAATACGGCTTTGGTCTGTGGAAATACGGCTTCATCCACAAAGAATTTGCTTCTAAGTGCATCGTCCGATTTGTTTACATGATGATACAGCATTGCCATTGCTTCTGCCGCAGCAGTACCTTCGTCCAGCAACGATGCATTAGCTATTGGTAGCCCTGTTAGGTCGGCTATCATGGTTTGATAGTTCAATAAACTTTCCAGTCTTCCTTGCGATATTTCGGCCTGATAAGGAGTATATTGCGTATACCATCCTGGGTTTTCAAAAATATTTCTAAGTATTACGCTAGGCGTTATAGTATTATAATATCCTTGTCCTATATAGGTTTTGCATACTTTGTTTTGTGCAGCAATGTACTGTATATGGTTCAGGTACTGATATTCGCTGATAGCATCAGGAATATTTAATTCCTCAGTCATCTGTATGGAGGCAGGTATGGTAAGATCAATAAGTTCTTCCAAGGATGAATGACCCGTAACCGACAACATTTCTTTGGTATGGGTGGGGTTGGGGCCTATATGTCTTGACTGAAATTCGGTAGACTGACTTTTAAATAAATTCATATAAAGAATTATTAGCTTTCGATGTTTTGAGGCTGCAAATTTACGCTATTGAAGGCAACGATTTTGAATAATTAAAAGGATGGGGATAGCATGTGCAGTTCTATTAGCAGAAATCTAAAAATCAGGTAGGAAATAATTATATATGTTAATTAAATAATTAATTTTTGTTTAGCTTTTCAACGGCATACATTTGCAACAAGTTAAACTGCAATAACTAGAATAATAGATCATTATTGTAACGCTATTATTTAAGAATTATGACAGAAACAGCAAGCAGGTTAAAAACATTAGACGATTCCATTCCGAAATTTATTTCCCAGCAAACAGTATTAACAATGGCAAGCTTTGATGAGCTATATCCTCATTGTGCCAATTGTTTTTATGTGTATCATCCCGATTGGAATGCCCTTATTTTTAAATCGGATGAAAATACAAGGCATATAAAATATGCTGTTACCAATAGCTTTGTAGGCGGTACTATTTTGCCCGATACCCTAAAAAAAGGGGTTACACAAGGCATACAATTCAAAGGGATTTTTATTTCCCCGTCAGGATTACTGCAGGAAGAAGCATCCAAGGTATATTACAGCAAATATCCTTTTGCCCGTGCAATGGGCGGAAAGGTTTGGGTAATAGAACTCACCGACCTGGTATTTACCGACAAAGTATTTGCCATAGGCAAAAAACTACACTGGCAAAAAGAAGAATAAGATAGGCATTCAAATCAGTCATTATTGAACTACACATAGTAATTCTGCGAGTAGTAATATGGGTATTGTTACCCAGAATAGTCTTATTGGCTATACCAACTCCTTTGTAGCTAAAAAAAGCAAAATTACCAGCACTCCAATCAGTTTTTCTGCGGGTAAAAACAGTCAAAAGCGTACTTTAAAGAGTCTTGTTGGCACTGCAAGCAGTATTGTTACAAGACCTTCTGGTAGGTTTTCAAATTATTATATGCAAATTTCCAGTCTTAGCAAGCCTATTACTACAGCTTATAGGTGGTAGGATATCGACCAACGCCGGAGTTGCTATAGTAACAAGCCTCTTACCAGTACCGGATGCCTTGCTGGCAGTAGCAACAAGACTGCTTCGGGTGCCAATACTTATGCTTCCACCTCACACAAGACACTTTAACGACCACTTTTTGGCAAAAAGGCGCTTTAATGCATATATAATGGCAAAAACGAGCGCCTTTGTACAATAATAAGCAGTTTAGCGCTCCTGTGTTTCTTACGACTCAGGATTCACGATAACCCCCAACCCCGCAAAAGATTTTATAACAAAAACTGGGGCAAACAGTAAGGAAATTAGTATTAGCGATGCAAGCGGAAGAGTAGTACTAACTACAAGTATTACAAAGATTGATATCAGCACCTTGCCAAAAGGAGTCTATTTTGTAGCAATAACCACCAACAAGAATAGAGAACTAAGGAAATTTATTAAGAGGTAATGTTAGTTGTATTACCTAAAACTTAATACTTACAACTTAAATAAGAAAGGAACTCTCTTCCTGATCATATTATTAATGTCGGGCGCTGCATTAATTTTAAGGAGGGTAGCCAGAAACAAGCTTCCAAATACACTTACCCGTATAAAAGTATCCAGATAAATGTTGGCTTGTCTTGGTATAAAATACACCAGCAGATATATAACGGTAGTGATAATCAGCAACTGCAGATGTTTGATATTATAAGGTTGCAGATCAAACTTATGCCACAAGAACCAGTAGCGGAATCCATTAAACAATATCAAAGCACCAAGATTGGATAAAGCCAGTCCCGATAGCCCTAAAGATTTTATCAGAAAGTAATTCATCGGCAAGGATAGTACCGTATAAAATACGTTGGTCATAAAATCGAACTTCCACAAATTCGATGTACCAATGATGCTGGCATTTACGCCGGTACCAAGGTCTATTATTTTAGCAATACCCAATATCAGTACTACAGGTTCTATCATACTCCAGTTCTGATTGCCCCTCGACATGGTGTGGGTAAGGAAAGAAGAAAGGTTATGAATGTTTAGCCAGATAAATCCAAACATAGCCAGTCCTACTACCAGCAGGTTGGATACGCTTTGCTTGTAGATGTGCAGTATGTTAGCCATATCCTTGTCCTTCCAGGATTTGGCCAGTACAGGTATAGCAATACTCAGACTTCTTTGTGGTACATCCATGATGGCGGTAATGTATAAGGCAATAGAAAATACACCCATCTCTTTCAGTCCCTGTGTACCTACCACCAGAAAAGTATCGTTTGTTTTAGCCAGAACATTCAGGAAGTGAGCGCCCAGTATAAAAGCACCAAAAGTGATCATCTTCTTGTTCAGTCTTCTGGTAATTTTGGAAGGCCCTACAATATTAAAACGCCATTTACCCGAACGGATCAGTATTACCAGTACAATAATTACAGGAATAAAGTACAGCAAGCTGAAGCCTTGCATGAAAGTATTAAAATTAATGATCTTAAAACCAAGAAGAATCAGCAGTAGAGAAGTAAGTAAGCGTACAACGGTTTCTTTCAAAAAGTTGGTAATGGTGGTCTTGTGCTGCCCCCACATAAAGGCTTCCAGCAACAGAAAAGACAAAGAAAGAAAGGTAAACGGGAAAATATGAAAGAAGTAATCGGCAAATTCAGGCGATTTGCCTAGTTTACGGATAATAAATCCTTTGAAAACAAAACACAAACAGGTAACCAGACAAAAACCTACCAAACTGATTAAAGCAGCAAGGAACGGAAGGTCATTTTTTTTTAGGTCAAGATGATCGTTGTAATAAGGATAAAACTTGTAGATGATATTGATAGAACCCAGAGAACATAAAGCTACCAGGGTAGTAGAAGAATCAATCAAAGCACGGGTAATACCCAGCTGAGCCTGCGAAAGAAAAGCAGTAGAGAGTATTAAAAGATTAAAAGCACCTATTACAAAACCAATAATGATGTATAGAGAAGAACGGATGCCTTGCTTTTGAATAATACCCATAAACTTAATTAAGACAAAGAAAGTAAAAAGTCAAAGTTAACAGAAAAAAATAAATTAGTAGAAAGGTAAGCAGGTACAAAGTACCAAATCAGGTTTAAGTGGTAAGTTTTAACTTAACAACCTTATCCCTATACTTCGTAACTCACGCCTCGCCAACCTTACAACAATAAAAAAGCACCCTGACTACATTAAATAGTCAAGGTGCTGTATAATTAATTACTAAAAAGTATATTAATAACGACTTCCGCCGCCGCCGTAACCGCCGCTGTCGCCGCCACGGTTGTAACCGCCGCCACCGCCGCTTCTTCCGCCGCCGTAACCGCCACCGCCGCTTCTTCCGCCGCCGCCGTAACCGCCACCGCTTCTGCCACCGCCACCGCCGTAGCCGCCTCTGCTACCGCCACCACTGCTTCTTCTTTCGCCTTCTGGTTTTGGAGTAGATTCGTTAACGATGATTTTTCTGTCGCCTACTTCTGTTTCGTTTAAAGCTGCGATTGCTGCACGTGCTGCATCATCATCAGGCATTTCAACAAAACCAAAGCCTTTGCTGCGGTCATTTCTGAATTTGTCAGTTACAATCTTAGCAGATGCAACTTCTCCGTAAGGAGTAAACAATTGTTCAAGTTCTTCGTTTGTAAGGTTCCAATTTAGGTTACCA
>CANFLJ010000122.1 GCA_947447815.1 Chitinophagaceae bacterium
ATGTGCCTGTAACAGCTTAATATTATGAGCGAACAACAATTATTTAAAGTAACAATTGATAATATCACGATAGAAGTTCCTGCGGGCACTACTATCTTAAATGCTGCACGTCAGATTGGCGGTGATGTTACCCCTCCTGCTATGTGCTACTATAGCAAACTGGAAGGTAGTGGTGGTAAATGTCGCACCTGTCTGGTGGAGGTAAGCAAGGGTTCCGAAAAGGATCCTCGCCCAATGCCCAAGCTGGTAGCAAGCTGCAGAACTACTGTGATGGATGGTATGGAAGTGAAAAACATTACTTCACCAAAAGTAGTAGACGCTCGTGCCGGTGTGGTGGAGTTCTTACTATTAAATCATCCATTGGATTGCCCTGTTTGCGATCAGGCTGGTGAATGTCACTTGCAGGATTTAAGCTTCGAACATGGTAAGAGCGGCACCCGTTATGAGTTTCAGAGAAGAACTTTCCCTAAGGTTGATTTAGGCGATAAGATTCAGTTACACATGACGCGTTGTATCCTATGTTACCGTTGTGTATTTACAGCAAATCAAGTAGCGGAAGTTCGCGATCATGGAATTCTGGATAGAGGCGATCATGCACAGATTGCTACTTTCATACAAAAGAATTTAAACAGCGATTTCATCGGTAATGTTATTGATGTCTGTCCTGTAGGAGCGCTGACCGATAAAACTTTCCGTTTCAAAAATCGTGTTTGGTTTACCAAGCCTGTTGATGCTCATAGAAACTGTTCTAACCCTAAATGTTGTGGCGAAGTTCAACTGTGGATGAGAGGGGATGAAGTATTCCGTGTTACTGCCCGTAAAGATGAGTGGGGTGAAGTGAAAGAAGCCTCTAATGGTAATACAGGATGGATATGTAATGAATGTCGTTTTGATAAAAAAGATATTGCCGACTGGACTATTGAAGGACCTTCTTCAGTAAGTCGTCATTCAGTAATTTCTCAAGGTCACTATGTGGGACTACAAAAATCAAACGAAACTTTTGGTTCGGTGATGTATGGACAAAAACCACAGTTATTAATGGATATTCATTCTATTAGTGAAGTGAACAAAACAAATATTGAATTGAGCTCATTGGACAGACCGGCTCATTCAACTGACTTTAAATAATACAACTGATTATAAATGACTTTACTTTCAATTGACACAGCACTGGTAATAGAGAAACTGATACTGATTGCAGTTATCATTTTCGCCAGTTTAGGTATTGCATTGTATACAACATTTGCCGAGCGTAAAGTGGCAGCAATATTACAGGACAGACCAGGTCCCAATCGTGCAGGTCCTTTCGGACTTTTACAACCTTTTGCAGATGGTCTTAAACTGATTGCTAAAGAAGAAATCATTCCTTCTGGGGCTAATAAATGGTTATTCATTTTAGGGCCAGGTTTGGCTATGACTGCTGCATTAATGACCTGTGCTGTTATTCCCTGGGGCGATAAAGTAGAACTTTTTGGTAGAACAATTGCTTTGCAGGTTGCCGATATCAATATTGGTTTCTTATACATCTTTGGAGTAGTAAGTCTGGGTGTGTATGGTGTAATGATTGGTGGATGGGCAAGTAATAATAAGTTCTCTCTATTGGCTGCTTTAAGAGGAGCTTCTCAAGCTATAAGTTACGAGTTGGCAATGGGCCTAAGTATGATTGCTTTACTCATGATGACAGGTACTTTACAGTTAGGAGAAATTGTAAAACAACAAACTGGTCCTGGCCATCACTGGAACGTTATTTATCAGCCTCTTGGCTTTTTGATATTCCTGGTATGTGCTTTTGCAGAGTGTAATAGAACACCATTCGATTTACCAGAAGCAGAGAACGAATTGAACTTTGGTTATCATCAGGAGTATTCTTCCATGAAACTTGGTTTCTACTTATTTTCCGAGTACATCAATATGTTTATCAGTAGTGCAGTAATGGCTACTTTATTCTTTGGTGGTTACGACTTGCCATTCTTTAATCCGGCAAATCATACCCCTAACTTCGCTGCTACAATAGGTATTATTACCTTGATGGCTAAAGTAGTCATGTTTATCTTCTTTTTCATGTGGGTACGTTGGACAGTTCCTCGTTTCCGTTACGATCAATTGATGAACCTTGGCTGGAAAAGTATGATACCATTGGCATTGGTAAATATGTTGGTAACGGCAGTAGTGATTCTGATGCGCCACTAATCAAAAAAGAAAAAAGTATATAAAATATATTTGCAAACAATTAATGATCTCTTTACAATAATATGCAGGCACTAACAAATAGAGTAATAGCAGTAAACCGGAAGCCAATTACTTTCGTGGAGAGCTTATATCTCTGGAATATATTAAAAGGGATGATGACTACTTTCAGTCACATCTTTAAAAAGAAACCTACTATTTATTATCCCGAAGTTAAACGACCATTCAGTCCGGTATTCAGAGGCCTGCATGTGTTGAACAGGGATGAAGAAGGTAGAGAAAGATGTACCGCATGCGGACTATGCGCTGTTGCTTGTCCTGCCGAAGCCATTACCATGGAAGCAGCAGAAAGAGTGGAAGGCGAAGAAATGCTGTACAGAGAAGAAAAGTATGCAGCTAAGTACGAGATTAATATGCTTAGATGCATTTTCTGCGGTCTTTGCGAAGAGGCTTGTCCTAAAGATGCAATTTATTTAAGTGAAACATTTGCTCCGGCTAATTTTAATAGAAGAGGATTCATTTATGGTAAACCCGATTTACTGATTCCAAACCCATTAAGTCAGGCTGCTGATTTAGCTTTAGCAAAAGGAAATTAAAAAACATGAGTGCTACACATATTTTATTCTGGTTTTTAAGTGCATTAGCGGTAGTTAGTGCATTGATGGTATTATTTAGTAAGAATCCTGTACATAGTGTACTATGGTTAATCGCCGTATTCTTTGCTATATCAGGCCATTACATATTAATGAATGCGCAGTTCCTAGCCATCGTAAACATCATCGTTTATGCAGGAGCCATAATGGTGCTGTTCCTGTTTGTAATCATGTTGATGAACCTCAACAAAGAGTCCGAACCTCGTAAGAATGTTTGGATGAAACTGGCAGGGGCTATATCAGCAGGTAGTCTGTTGATGATCCTGGTTTCTTTAGTGGGTCAGGCTACTGAAGTAAGTCACAAAACATTAATCATGAAAGATGGAAATATCGGACTGATTAAATCACTCGGAAAAATCTTGTTTACACAATATGTAGTTCCTTTCGAACTAACCAGTATTTTGTTTTTAAGTGCTATGGTTGGTGCCGTAGTAATTGGTAAAAAAGACTAACTCATGAATTATCAATTTTCAATTATTAATTATTAATTATTATCATGCCTATACAATATTATATAATTCTTTCCATGGTCATCTTCTGCATCGGTATTGCAGGAGTACTTACCCGTCGCAATACCATTATCATTTTTATGTGTATCGAGTTAATGCTCAATGCTGTAAACCTGTTATTGGTAGCATTTTCTAAAATGCATTACGCAGCTTCGCTCAATGCTCCAAACCATGCTACGGTGGGTTCCGAAGGACAGTTATTCGTATTCTTTATCATGGTAGTAGCAGCAGCTGAAGTAAGTGTTGGATTGGCTATCATCGTAATGATGTTCCGTAATACACACTCTGTTGATGCGAACTTCCTCAATAGATTAAAAAATTAATTAAACGATAGTTACAAGATAAAAGACATTTAGCATACAATGAAAACACTCCTGGCCATTATCGTTCTGCTCCCATTCTGCGGATTCCTTTTAAACGGTCTCTTCAGAAAGCATGGAACCTACAAATCGGTAGCAAGATTAGCTTGTACTACTATACTTTCTTCTTTCATAGCAAGTGCAATTGTCTTCGGAATGCTTTCCCAGGGCACTACTGCTGAAACGGTAAAGTATTTCGATTTTATCAATACCGATTCTATTAAAATACCGTTCGCATTTCAGATAGATCATTTATCGGCAATGTTTTTATTAATCATTACCGGTATTGGTTTCTTAATTCATCTGTATTCTTCTGCATACATGAAGGATGAAGAACCACAACACTATGCAAGATATTTTGCTTACCTCAATCTCTTCATATTCTCCATGTTATTATTGGTGTTAGGTGCCAATTATATCATCATGTTTATCGGTTGGGAGGGAGTGGGGCTTTGCTCTTATTTACTGATTGGATTCTGGTTCAAGAACGATAATTTCAACTATGCTGCTAAGAAAGCTTTTATCATGAATCGTATTGGTGATCTTGGTTTTCTGTTAGCAATATTCTGGTTAATAGCAAGATTAGGCAATGCAAATTATGCCGATGTTTTTGCAAACGTTCACAACCTTTCTCAAACTGATATTACTGCAATCACTTTATTATTATTTGTAGGAGCAATGGGTAAGAGTGCCCAGATTCCTTTATACACCTGGTTGCCCGATGCAATGGCCGGTCCTACTCCTGTATCTGCATTGATACATGCTGCTACCATGGTTACCGCAGGTATCTATATGATTGCCCGTAGCAATGTATTATACTCTGCTGCCGAGTTTACACAACATATTGTTGCCATTGTTGGTTTAACCACTGCTTTGTTCAGTGCAACCATTGCTATCAAACAAAACGACATTAAAAAAGTATTGGCATACTCTACAGTAAGTCAATTGGGATATATGTTCTTAGGCCTTGGTGTTGGTGCCTATACAGGTGCAGTATTCCATGTAATGACTCACGCTTTCTTCAAGGCTTTATTATTCCTTGGAGCAGGTTCGGTAATTCATGCTATGCACCACGAACAGGATATTCGTAAAATGGGTGGACTGAAAAAGTATCTTCCTATTACACACATTACATTCCTTTTAGGTTGTATTGCAATATCGGGTATTCCTCCTTTCAGTGGCTTCTTTTCTAAAGATGAAATACTGGCAGCTGCTTACGAAAAGAATCCTGTTTATTGGGGACTTGGAGTAGCAGGCGCTGCTATGACTGCTTTCTATATGTTCCGTTTATATGCTACTACTTTCTTAGGAAAATTCAGAGGTACGCACGATCAGGAACATCACCTGCACGAAAGTCCTGCCGCTATGACTATTCCTTTAATAGTGCTGGCAGTATTAAGTGTTATTGGGGGCTTTGTTGGAGTACCGGAAGTATTGGGTGGCAAACATCTTTTAGGAGAATACCTTTCTACCGTTATTATTCCCGAACCACATCATGCGCTGGCTCATAATACCGAATATATGTTGATGGGTATTTCTGTTGCAGTGGCTACTATTGCTATCTTATTCGCAGTAAGTCATTACAGCAAAAAGCCTCAGTTGGAAGATGCTACTGGTCTTGGAAAAGTATTGGAGAACAAATGGTATGTGGATGAATTGTACAATACGATTATTGTAAATCCATTGAATGCACTGGGTGGCTTTTTCAAAAATATTGTAGAGAAATCTGGTATAGATGGTTTTGTAAACGGTATAGGAAGATTTGTAAATTATCTTTCCCGTCAGATAAGATTGGTACAGTCAGGTCAGGTAGGTGGTTATATCCTCATGATGGTTGTATCGGTGGTTATTATCCTGTTTATCTGGATTCACGACGGAGAAATTTATAAGTTTCTGGTAACTAAATTATTTTAATTGCTTAAGGCAAATAACTGAATTATGATTCCTGTTTTATTGATATTGTTTCCTTTAGTATGCGGACTATTATCGTTCTTTATAAAAGACGAAAAGACTGCTAAAATATGGGCGTCCTTTTCTTCTTTAGCAACGGTTGTGGTGGCATTAATTGCCGCTTTCAGCCCAGCAGATTTATCTTTCGATGCTGCCTGGCTTCCTACCTTAGGCAGCCGCTTAAGCCTTGGTATGGATGGTATGTCTAAAATGCTTACCCTGCTTACTGCTATCTCTTTCCCATTGGTGTTCTTCTCTACGTATAAGAATAGTTATACCAACAGTAATTCTTTCTACGGACTTCTGCTATTAACGCAGGCTGGTCTGATGGGGGTATTCCTTTCTACCGATGCTTTATTGTTCTACTTCTTCTGGGAGCTGGCATTAATTCCGGTGTACTTCTTATGTTCTATCTGGGGTGGCGAAAAAAGAATCGCTGTTACCTTCAAGTTCTTCATTTATACATTCATTGGTTCATTAATGATGCTTGCAGGTATTATCTATTTATTTACCCAGACGCCCGATGCAAGCTTTGCATTAAAGTCTTTCTACAACCTGCATTTA
>CANFLJ010000123.1 GCA_947447815.1 Chitinophagaceae bacterium
CCGAAATAATCGTTGGCATCGCCTTCTATCTCGAGGGTAATACCCTTATTGATAAATGCACCAAAGCTTTGTCCGGCAGTACCTTTAAACTTGTATTGGATAGTATCTTCTGGTAAGCCTTTGCTACGATATATCTTGGTTAATTCATTGGATAAAATAGTTCCAACAGTACGGTCGGTATTCTTGATATCAAAAGAAGCTTTTACTTTTTGTTGCGACTCCAATGCAGGTTTAGCAGCTTCGAGTAATTTCCAATCCAGCACATAGGCTAAACCATGATCCTGCTCTTCCTGCTTGTATAAACCGGTATGCGCAGAAGTCTGCTCCTTGTATAATATCGGCGAAAGATCGAGCTTACTATATTTCCAATGAGTTATATTTTCTCTCACCTGTAAAGCCTGTGACTGTCCCACCATTTCATTGATAGTACGGAAGCCTAGTTCGGCCATAATCTCTCTTAACTCCTGCACCATAAAGCGGAAGAAATTTACTACATGTTCCGGATCACCGGTGAATCTTTTTCTCAATTCAGGATCCTGTGTGGCTACTCCAACAGGACAAGTATTCATGTGACATTTTCGCATCATGATACAGCCTTCCACTACAAGGGCAGCAGTAGCCACGCCCCATTCTTCTGCACCTAACAAAGTAGCGATAGCGATATCCCTGCCCGTCTTCATTTGTCCATCGGCCTGCACTACCACACGACTACGGAGTTTATTCATCACCAGTGTCTGATGGGTTTCGGCAAGACCTAATTCCCAAGGAAGCCCAGCATGCTTGATAGAGCTAAGAGGAGATGCACCTGTACCACCATCGAAGCCAGCAATCAAGACTACATCGGCCTTAGCTTTTGTTACCCCTGCAGCGATAGTACCTACACCCGCTTTGGATACCAGCTTCACACTGATTCTTGCTTTTCTATTTGCATTTTTTAAGTCGTAAATCAGCTGCGCTAAATCTTCGATAGAATAAATATCGTGGTGTGGCGGTGGAGAAATTAATCCAACACCCGGAGTAGAATGACGAACCTTACCAATCCATTCATCTACCTTATCACCCGGCAACTGACCACCTTCTCCAGGCTTAGCACCCTGTGCCATTTTTATTTGAATTTCATCTGCTTCCGTAAGGTATAAACTAGTTACCCCAAAACGTGCTGATGCCACTTGTTTGATAGCACTACGCATGCTATCGCCATTGGCCATTTTTTCGAAACGTAGTTCATCTTCGCCCCCTTCGCCGGTATTGCTCTTTGCCCCTATTCTATTCATAGCAATTGCCAAAGTACTATGTGCTTCGTGAGAGATAGAACCAAAGCTCATAGCCCCGGTAGCAAAGCGTTTGAAGATACTTTCGGCAGGCTCTACTTCTTCGATAGTAATAGATTCCCTATCCTTTTTAAAATCCAGTAGGCTACGAAGCGTACAAGCTTTTTCGCTCTGATCGTTTACTGTTTTAGAATACTTTTTGAAGGTAGCATAATCATTCATTTTAGTAGCGTGCTGCAACAAATGAATGGTCTGTGGATTGAATAGATGTTCCTCCCCTTTTCTCTTCCACTGATACAAGCCACCAGCTGGTAAACGTTCCACTGGAATAGCTGTTTTGCTGAAAGCAATATGATGTTTGGCAAGGGCTTCTTTAGCAATCTCGTCCAAGCCCATTCCTTCAATTCTGGAAGTAGCACCGGTGAAGTATTTATCTACCACCTTTTTATTTAAACCAAGTATTTCAAATATCTGTGCACCCTGATAAGACTGCAGGGTAGAGATACCCATTTTAGAGAATACTTTTAATAAACCATCGCAGACAGCTTTGATATAATTCTTACGCAGAATTTCCGGATCTATTTGTTTATCGAGGTTATTTACAATTCTTAAATCTCTGATAGAAGACAATGCCAGATATGGATTGATAGCAGTAGCACCAAAGCCAATAAGGCAAGCGAAATGATGCACTTCCCATACATCGCCAGCCTCAATAATGATACCCACCTGACCTCTGTATCCTTTACGGATAAGATGGTGGTGAACAGCAGATGTAGCCAGCAAAGAAGGTATAGCAGCATGATCGCTATCGATAGCTCTATCGCTCAGAATAATAACTTCGAATCCATCTTCCACAGCATCTACAGCATAACGACAGATACGATCCAACGCTTTTTGTAAAGAGTCGGGTTTGCCATCGGCACGAAAATATATCTGCAAAGTTTTTGCCTGAAAAATACCGGTATCAATACTTCTTATTTTCTCCAGTTCTTCATTATTCAGAATAGGTTGTTTCAATTCTACACAGTGACAATCCAATGGATTCTCCTGCAGCAAATTTCCGTTACCGCCCGCAAATGTTGCCAGGCTCATCACCAGTCGTTCCCTGATAGGATCGATAGGCGGATTGGTAACCTGTGCAAATAACTGCTTGAAGTAAGCGCTAAGATGCTGGGGCTGATTGCTTAATACTGCCAACGGCGTATCGGTACCCATAGAACCAATTGGTTCTTTACCATCCATAGCCATGGGGGTAATAATATTATCCAGATCTTCGGTAGAATAACCAAAGGCTTTATGATATTTAAATATCTGATCGTGTTCCAGATGCGTAAAGCTTACTCTAGGAGCAGGCAATTCTTCGAGTCTGATTTTATACTTATTTAACCACTCGGCATATGGCTTTTGTGTACAGATTTTTTCCTTCAGATCATCATCACTGATAATGATTCCCTGTTCCATATCTACCACAAACATTTTGCCCGGTTGTAGTCTACCTTTCTCGATAATCATCGATTGATCAATTGGTAGCGCTCCCGTTTCGGAAGCCATGATTACGCGATCATCTTTGGTAACACAATAACGGGAAGGGCGAAGACCATTTCTATCGAGTGTAGCACCAATAATTTTGCCATCGGTGAAAGAGATAGAAGCGGGACCATCCCAAGGCTCCATCAATACTGCATGGAACTGATAGAATGCTTTTTTAATAGGATCCATCTGATCATTGCCATCCCATGCTTCTGGTATCAGCATCATCATTACATGCGGTAAGCTTCTGCCACAAAGCGTAAGCAGTTCGATCATATTATCGAGGCAGGCAGAATCGGATTGGCCTCCTGTAACGATAGGCAACAACATCTCCATTTCCTCCTTAGAGAAATATGGAGAAAAGAAATTTTTCTCACTTGCTTTCAGCCAGTTAAGATTGCCCTGTAAAGTATTTATTTCGCCGTTGTGTGCAATGTAGCGGAAAGGCTGTGCAAGCTTCCAGGATGGGAAGGTATTGGTAGCAAAACGAGAGTGTACCAAACCAAAAGCACTTACCAGTCTTTTATTGGAAAGATCAGGAAAATAGGGTCTTACCTGTAAGCTGGTAAGTTGTCCTTTATAGACTACCGTCTTATAGGATAAAGAAGCTATATAAAAACCAATAGCATCTTTTTTAATAGAATTATTAATAGTATGAGAAGCATAGTTTCTCAGCACGAAAAGTTTTCTTTCGAAAGCTTCCGGATCATTAATATGATCGGGACACGCCACGAATACCTGTTCAATTTCAGGTTCTACTGATAAAGCTGTAGGGCCAATATCAGCAGGGTTAACTGGCACTTTTCGGTAAGCTAGAATTTCTAAGCCTAACTTCTCTGCAGACCTATTGAAAATTTCTCTGCACTCTTCTTTCAGACGAATGTCTTTAGGAAAGAATAACATCCCTACCCCATATTTGGTGAAGGCGGGTAAGTGAATGCCTAAACGGATACATTCGTCAAAGAAAAACTCGTGTGGAATCTGAATCATAATACCTGCACCATCGCCGGTATTATTTTCACAACCACAGGCACCGCGATGCTCCATGTTCTCGAGGATCGTTAACGCATCGGATACGTTTTGATTGGACTTTCTTCCTTTGATACTGGCTACAAAGCCGATACCGCAGGAATCATGTTCAAAAGAAGGATGATATAAACCACTGTTGCTTGCCATAATCTTTGGTTTGTTGTGTTATAATTGACTATTAACCTGAGATTTATTTTCTGCTCATAAAAACAAATCACTATATACTAAATTCAGCTATCCTTCGTATGTAAAAATGAAAGTAATAAGTTGTAAGTTTTAAGTTATAAGTAAATAACCAAAGCTTTATACATCCTTTTACTACACCAAATAACCAAATAAATTTTCATCTTTATTTACTTCAAAGTAGTCGATTGAATAACTGTCCATTCTTTCAATCAACTTATTGTAGTCTTCTTTTTTGTGTAGTTCAATACCAACCAAAGCAGGAGCATTTTCCTTATTGGTTTTCTGAACATACTCAAATCTTGTTATATCATCATCTTTGCCCAGAACTTTATTAGTAAACTCTTTCAGTGCACCTGGACGCTGCGCAAATGTGATCAGGAAATAATGTTTCAATCCTTCATACTGAAGAGACTTTTCTTTTATCTCCGGCATTCTATCAATATCATTGTTGCTTCCGCTAACAACACATACAATAGTCTTGCCTTTTATTTCTTCTCTATACTGATCTAAAACTGCAATAGATAATGCACCTGCAGGTTCTACCACGATAGCATCTTCATTGTACAATTTAAGAATCGTAGTACATACTTTACCCTCTGGCACTAATGCAACCTTTTCCAATACTTCTTCACAAATAGGGAAGGTTAAATTCCCTACTCTCTTCACTGCTGCACCATCTACAAAACGATCAATCTTAGCCAATAAAATTGGATGACCAACAATTAATGATTCATACATAGCCGGAGCGCCTAATGGCTCTACGCCTATTATTCTGGTAGCAGGAGAATGTGTATTAAAATACAAACCAATACCTGCCGATAAACCACCGCCACCAACAGGAATAAACATATATTCGATAGGTGGTATATCCTCCGCTAAAATTTCCAGACCAACAGTTCCCTGTCCTTCAATAATTTTATAATCGTCGAATGGAGGTATGAAAACCATCCCATGTTCTTCGGTATATTTTTTAGCCGCTATTGCACAATCATCGAAAGTATCTCCTACCAACACTATTTCTACTTTATCTTCTCCAAACATTCTGGTTTGAGTAACCTTTTGTTTTGGTGTAATGATGGGCATAAATACAACGCCCTTAATTCCCAATAATTTACAGCTATGTGCAAATCCCTGTGCGTGATTTCCTGCACTGGCACAAACCACCCCTTTTGCTGTAACTTCAGAAGGAAGAGAACTGATCATATTATATGCCCCACGAATTTTATAGGAGCGAACCACCTGCAGATCTTCTCTCTTTAAATAAACCGAACAATTGTATTGTCTGGATAGATTTCTACTATACTGCAACGGTGTTTTTGAGACAACGTTTTTTAAACGCTGAGCAGCTCCTTCAATATCGAGGACTGGTAATATGTAATTTGTTAGTGTACTCATTTTACAAAAAGATATTGAAGGCTTTAGTGCCTTCAATATCTCAAATGTAATAAAATTATTTTTGATTTTCAGGACGAAGCGAACGAACTGTTTTACCAGCCTGCCACATTTCGCTATCATGAAGTTCTTTTAATTCCACTTCCAGTTTCTCTCTATAATCTGGTTGGCTATTTAAATCGATAGAACGTTGAGACTCTTTACCAGTAGCAACACTTTCGTACAATTCTTCGAAAACAGGTTGTGTAGCAACTTTAAATTTCTTCCACCAATCCAATGCACCTCTCTGAGCAGTAGTGCTACAATTAGCATACATCCAGTCCATTCCGTTTTCTGCGACTAATGGCATAAGGCTTTGGGTAAGCTCTTCTACTGTTTCGTTGAAAGCCTCGGAGGGTGTATGACCTTTACTACGAAGTACTTCGTATTGTGCAGCAAAAATTCCCTGAATAGCACCCATCAAGGTACCTCTTTCACCGGTTAAATCGCTGTATACTTCTTTCTTGAAATTGGTTTCAAATAAATAACCACTACCCACTGCAATACCTAAAGCTATCACTCTTTCAAAAGCTTTACCTGTTGCATCCTGATAGATTGCATAGCTACTATTAAGACCTCGGCCCTGTAAGAACATTCTTCTTAAAGAAGTACCCGAACCTTTAGGAGCTACTAAGAATACATCCACATCGGCAGGAGGTATAATACCTGTTTGCTCGTTGAAAGTAATTCCAAAGCCATGAGAGAAATAGAGTGCTTTACCAG
>CANFLJ010000124.1 GCA_947447815.1 Chitinophagaceae bacterium
GCTGCCGATGCAAAAGCTGTTAACACAGTA
This sequence comes from Chitinophagaceae bacterium, assembly GCA_947447815.1. Classification (GTDB taxonomy): domain Bacteria; phylum Bacteroidota; class Bacteroidia; order Chitinophagales; family Chitinophagaceae; genus CANFLJ01. The sequence continues at coordinate 31 of CANFLJ010000124.1, forward strand.
AAGACTAGCAAAGAGTCTGTAGCTGCAGGAAAGGCATTATGGAATCAGCATTGTTCGTCTTGTCATGGAAAAACAGGGTTAGGTGATGGAAGTAAAGCTGCTCAATTGAAAACTCAGCCTGCTGATTTTTCGAAAGCTGCTTTCCAGTCTCAAACTGATGGTTCTTTGTTCTACAAAGTATCTGTAGGTAGAGATGACATGCCTAGCTTCAAGAAAAAAATCCCTGAAAAAGATGACATCTGGAACCTAGTGAACTTCATGCGTTCTTTAAAGAAGTAAGAAGTTAAGTTTTTAAAAGGGCCTCTGTAAAGAGGCTCTTTTAAAATACTTGCTGTTTTGATTGTAAAAAATAAGTTATTAGTTTCAATAATTCACAAAACAATCTTTTGCAATATGAAAGTGGAAGAAAATGTTCCTGCTGTAAAGAATACCAGAATGAAAATATTAATGGGCATTGGAATTTTGTCTATATTCCCTTTATTGAAATTCAGTTTATTCGGCAAGAAAAAAAATACAGTTAGCTGTTCCCCTGCAGATCAGGAAGAAACAGTAAGACTCTTGACACAGGATGGAAAACTGGTAGATGTAAAAGTTTCAAAACTTGGAACTGCCAGAACAAAAGTATCTGATAAAGAACTTTTAGCCTGGGTTAAAAAATAGTTAGCAATAAAAAAACTTAGTCATGGAAATGAACGAAAAATCTACCTCCAGAAGGGAGTTCCTTACTGCAGGGTTACTGGCTGGTGGACTAGCAGTAGTTGCAGGATGTTCGTCAAAGAAAAGTCCTTTTGATCCAGAAGCTGGAGATCAGGTGGCTGCCTCTGGCGAAAAAGTAAAGCTCTTATCTGTTGATGGTGAAATAATAGAAGTAGACAAAGCTTTTCTTAAACCAGTACCCGATTTGCCACAGGTGTCCAATGAGGCTGCCAGAATCGGTATTCCTGGAAAGAAATTTGCCATGGTAATAGACCTTTCAAGATGTAAGAGTCTTAAGAAATGTCAAACAGCATGTAACCACATGCACCATATACATCCGGGACAAAACTGGATTAAAGTGTATCCTATGCAGGATGCAGAACATACCTCTCCTTACTGGCAACCAACTACCTGTATGCATTGTGACGAACCGCCGTGCGTAAAGGTCTGTCCGGTAGATGCTACATTTAAACGTCAGGATGGTATTGTATTAATTGATAGTGACCGATGTATTGGTTGTCGTTTCTGTATGGCTGCCTGTCCTTATTCTACCAGGGTATTTAACTGGGAAGAACCTGGATTAACCAAAGAGATTGCCGACAAACCATACTCCTGCGAAACCAGTGTGCCTCAGAAAAAAGGTACAGTTGGTAAGTGCGATTTCTGTCCGGATATGGTCCGTAAAGGATCACTGCCACATTGTGTTTCTGCTTGTCCTAATGGTGTATTCTTTTTTGGAGATATGCTGGAAGACTCTGTAACCAATGGTTCTGAAACTTTCCGTTTCAGCGATCTTATAAAAGATAAAGCAGGGTATAGACTAATGGAAGATCTTGGTACCAAACCAAGCGTATATTATCTGCCTCCTGTAAATAGAAATTTCCCATTCGAGAAACATGATGAGGAAGATTCTACTGAAAATAAATCAACATCTAAATCATAAGCCATGGAAAATTTAGAGAAAGAACAAATTGTACAGGACCTGTTGCCACAGGAATTTGGTAAGCAGGGAAAAATATGGGTGGCATGTCTGGTAACCCTTTGTTTAATTGGTTTTGCAGCATACTGTCATCAGCTATCTAAAGGGCTGGTAGTAACTGCTATGAGAGATTATGCATCCTGGGGAATTTATATTTCCAATTTTGTATTCTTCGTAGCTATTAGTCTGGTAGGGTCTTTGATTACTGCAGTACTTCGCTTAACCGATGTACACTGGAGTACACCCCTTACGAGGATTGCAGAAATAATTGCGGTATCAGCAATCACCTTTGCTTCCATCATTATTGTAGTGGATATGGGACGTCCTGATAGATTTTATAATCTATTCTTACATGGTCGTTTACAGTCACCAATTGTATGGGATGTAATAGTTATTACTACTTACTTTTTCATCAGTTTATTATTACTGTATTTTCCGCTTTTGCCCGATTTGAAAATCATGCTGAAGTATAAAGAAAGAACTTCTAAATGGATGTATAAACTATATACATTCTTAGGGTCTTTCTGGAAAGATAAACCGGAGCAATTTAGCTTGAGTAATAAGGCTATTAATATCTTGTCTATTACTATTATACCGGTAGCGTTTTCTATTCACACCGTTACTTCCTGGTTGTTTGCCACTACGTATCGTCCGGGATGGGATAGTACCAACTTTGGTGCATACTTTATCTCTGGTGCATTTCTGGTAGGGTCTGGTGGTGTACTGGTAGCTATGTATGTATTCCGTTCGCATTATAAATTACAGAAATATATTACTTACGATCATTTTGATAAGATGGGTAAAGTAGTTGTAATGCTTGCGTTATTGTATTTATACTTTAATGTGAACGAGTTTCTGGTACCTGCATTTAAGATGAAGAAACCTGAAGAAGAACATCTGAAAGGATTGTTTACCGGAGAGTTTGCACCTATATTCTGGTTTGCCATTACTACCTCCATGTTACTACCTATTCTTATATTAATTTATAAAAAAGGCCGAAGACCATTCCCTGCATTTATTGCTGGTATACTGGTAGTAATAGGATCCTGGTTTAAGAGATATATCATTGTAACACCTACTTTGTTGCATCCGTTTTTACCAATGCGTGATGTGCCTGCAAATTATCATCATTATTTCCCTACCTGGGAAGAGTGGGCAATTTGTATTGGATCGCTTGCTGGTGCATTATTAGTGATTACCTTCTTTGCAAGAATTTTCCCTATCATTCCTATTCATGAAACAATAACTGAAACTGAAGAACATGAGCACGATAAAAAATAAATATATAGTAGTTGTACTACTAAGCTTTTTCAGCATAGCCAGCTTTGCACAGGATGCAAAGAATGATTTAATGTTGAGTATGGGATATTACAACAATAATAACCTTACACATTATTTAGTAGCGCATGCCAAAACGAAGATAGATGGTAAGTTTCAGATGGTGCCTGATATAACCATTAAGTTTTATATCAATAATGATTCTGCTGCTACCAATCTGTTGGGAACTGCTGTAACAAATGATAAAGGAGATGCTGTATTGATGATGCCACCTTCTGCAAAGACAGAATGGATGAAATCGGTAAAACATACTTTCGCTATTGTTTCTACCGCTACTAAATTGTACGATGAAGCTAAGGGAACTGTGGATGTTTCTAAAGCAAAATTGAAGGTAGATACTACCGAAGATAAAAAGGTAATTGTTACCTTACTGGAATTGAAAGACACTGCCTGGGTACCTGTAAAAGGAGTAGACCTTAAGGTGGCTATTAAAAGACTGGATGGAGATTTGAATGTAAATGAAACCGCCACTTTTACTACTGATTCTACCGGATCGATTACTGCTGAATTTAAAAGAGATAGTCTGCCTGGAGATAAGGAAGGTAATCTTACCTTAATTGCCAAAGTAGAAGACAATGATATTTATGGAAACCTTACTGCTGAGAAAGTAGTAAAGTGGGGAAGTAAATTTCAATATGTATCTCAATTTGACAGAAGAACATTGTTTGCCCGCAGAGGTCATTCTCCTTGGTGGCTGGAATTGTTAGCTTATACCATTGTAGTATCAGTATGGGGCGTATTAATCTATCTTATTGGATCAATCAGAAAGATTAAAAAATTAGGCGTTTAGTTTTCACAGATAGTTTTTAGTTTGTTATTAGAATTGTTGTTATTAAAGGTGTAGGGTTAAACCTGCACCTTTTTTGTTTTTATATTAAAGTATAACTGCAAATGAAATATTCTAATGAAATCAGGAAGCTAAGAAGCTGTTTTGGTGAGGAAGTTTTGAAATAGTTTATGTAGATTGAATGATTTGGTTAGTTAGGCATAATTAATTCTGCAGAAATATTGTTAAAATTTCATATAAATAAACCTCTGTAAGTGTAAAAAAATGCAATTATTAAACCATTAAACGTAAGATGTTGTATTTAGCAAGAAGGTTGAAGCGGACAAAATTTATAAATTAATAAATTAAATAAAATATTTAAACAGTGTAATTATATTTGAAGCCTATAATTAGAAAATAGAATAATATTATGCAATCTGAAGGGCTGGAAAAGGTATTGATAAAACTGAACATAAATCAATATAAATTATTGAAACTACTGGAAAAGAAAAGTAATTTTATGTTGGCAGAGTTGACAATTGAAGGAGCGGTATCTTACCATTTAAGCGATTATAATTTAGAGAGGTATACCCACAGTATTATCACTGATTGTGCTGTATCTGATATTGAACATTTGAAAACTAATAATCTTTTAAAAGAAGATAAGATCACTTCTAATATGAGTGCTAACTTAAAATATTACAAAATGGTAGAGCTTACTGCAACTGCCTATAATACCTTTAAAATAGTAACAGCGGGGATTAAATTGTCCTAGGGGGGGTAAGCAAAATACAAGGCAATAGGGCACAAAGGCACAAAGTAATACAATTACAAGGCAATGAGGAAAAGAGCCATAGAAGGAACAAAGACAGCATTTGCAATAAATAATCAAATAGCAATTCTACAGTAATTTTAAGGGAGTTTATTATTTAGTTTTAAATAATCTGATGGTGAGATTGATTAATAAATACGCACAGTAAAAGAGTTCAGTTCCAATAGCTTTTATAACGATTGATACTATAATATCTTGATATAAAAATATGTTTTGTAGATAAATAGCGAATCTGCACAGCCAATAACAAATTATTTTCTACTTATTATCATTATTAACCTTTAATATATCTTATATTTGTTTAATCATTTCATTGTGTCAATACCCTGATTCTAAACAAAGTTTAAAGCCAAAAAAATAATGACTCCAAATATTAAATTAAGGAGACATTTAATATCCCTCAGCAGAATAATGGCAATAGTAGTTATTGTATTATCAGCCATTGTGGTTTTAGGAACTATACTTTACTTCAATTTATTGCAAAAAGTTACGCCCTATGGTATAACCATGAATCCTATGGCGGCTATTGAATACATCGTGTTAGGATTTTGTTTTTTAGGTATTTTTTCTAAAAGCACTTCTTCCAGCAAAGAATGGATAATAAGCATCTTTCTTATTACTAATATCTTTATTTGTTTCTCTGTATTGCTTTCCTTTATAACAGGAATTGATATGGGATTGGATGAAATACTTGCTAAAGTAGAAATTCGGGATTTAAGAATAAACCGTATGTCGCAGTTTACTGCTTTTTGCCTGCTAATGAATAGTGTTGGCATGCTACTAATGAAAACAAAAAGTACGTTTAAAATAATAATAGCACAGTATATAGGTTTGATAGTAGGATTTATGGGCAGCTTTTTATTACTAGGTTTTGTGTTTAAGTCTATTAGTGTTATATATGTTTATACCACATCACCTACTGCGTTTTTTGCGGTAATATGTCATTTGTTCATGGCTTTTGCCATTTTCTTCTCCCATCCCGACAAGGGGTTGGTTGCAGAATTTACCAAAACAAATATAGGGAGTAGAACAATCTTGATTTTGTTGCCGATAATTACCATTTTACCAGTAATTTTTTACTGGGCTCACGAGAATTTAAAATTTGCAGGCACGGTAGAAGGAATAGTGATAAGTATATTATTTTTTTCTAGTTTGTCTTTTATTATAGTTTTTATTGATCTTCGGAAAATTAATTTAGGAATTGCAGAACGATTGAAGTTGGAAACCATTCTGGAGACTAATTTAAAACAGTTACAACATTTATCCGGCTTGGTAAATATGAGTACAGATGCCATTATTACCTGCGATACAGAAATGGTGATAAATGGATGGAATAAAGGTGCTGAAAAAATATATGGCTATACAGCAGCAGAGGCTATAGGCAATGAATTATACCAGTTAATAGATGAGCCTTATTTAAAACCAGCAGACTATGCCTTAAAAGTAAAGACCCTTTTTAAAACAGGCGAAATGAAGCATGATCTGGCACAAAGAACTAAATCGGGAAGCCTGATTATTGTTTCCCA